>CAZOGT010000073.1:0-11219 GCA_964579015.1 uncultured Acidobacteriota bacterium
CATAGGCCGAGGTCACCAGGGCCAGGGCGTTTTTTATGCCGGCTTCTCCCATTTCCCTGACTGTGTCCCCGAGAAAAGGGCGGCTGAACCTGTTCCCCAGGTAGACCGGAATTTCAAGGCCTTCCTTTTCCAGGAAAAGCCTGAGGGAAGAGATTATTTTCCTGTTTTCCCGGTTGGCGGGACTGATGCCGCCCATTGCCAGATAGCGTTCAGCAACAGCCTCTATCCTCTCCGGGGGAATTCCTGATCTGCTTTCCTGAAGGATTCTGGTGAGGAATGGGCGTACCTCCCCGGGGCACTCCGGGCCGCCAACAGAGACTACAAGCAGGGCATCGACCGAATCTTTCATATGCACTATGATATGACGAAGGGCGAGAATGAGCAAAATCCAGGTTTTCCGGAATCTGCCCGCACCGGCTCCTGAAGCGGAGGAGCAGCCGTTTGGCTGATTCCGCCTCTTGGTTTATAATAGCTGCTTCTTGCAATATCATGAAGGCCGGCCGGTTGTATTTTTCGGCCTGACGAAGGGTTCCTCTATGTCGGATTATGAAGCGGAAAAAAAACTGGCTGCGCTGAAAAGTGTTGATTACATTGAAAACGGAATGGCCGTGGGGCTGGGCAGCGGATCAACGGCACGCCTGTTTGTCCAGGCACTGGGAGACCGGGTCCGGAATGGACTGAAGGTGAAGGGCATTCCAACTTCAAAAAAAACCAAGGATTTGGCCATTGAAGTGGGTATTCCCCTTACTGATTTCGGAAAAATACACCGCCTGGATGTGACTGTAGACGGTGCTGACGAGATTGACCCCAACCTGAACCTGATCAAGGGGGGTTGGGGAGCATTGCTTCGTGAAAAAATTGTGGCAATGGCGACGGATTGTTTTATTGTTGTGGCTGATTCCCGAAAACTTGTGACAACGCTTGGGGCTTTCCCACTGCCGGTCGAAGTCATACCGTTCGGTTGGCAGAATGTCGCTGAGAATATCAGGAGCCTGAACGCAGTTGTCGGATTGAGGTTGAAGGCTGATGGCCGCCCTTTCCGAACCAGCCAGAAGAATTTCGTCCTCGACTGCAGGTTCGAAGCCATTCCGGACCCCGAGATGCTGGGCGAGAAGCTCAGGCGGATTATCGGAGTAGTGGAGCATGGACTCTTTGTGGGTATGACGAATACCGCCATTATTGGGAAAAACGGTTCGGTGGAAATCATATCAGGCAAAGGAAAATGAAAGAATCCTGCGGGAGACGGCCGGATCGAATCATGGTTGCCGGCGCTCGAAGCACCTTGGAAATGGGGCCTGACAACCGTTGATGACTTCCCCCGTGAATAGCAGGAAGGAACAGCGAGAGGTTCAGATGTTCAAAAGACAGACCAAGGGATCGACGGTTTGCAGATCCTGCGGGAAACTCGTAGGTGTTAATGACAATAAATGCTATAACTGCGGAGCCTCCAATCCGGGCTTGTGGGGATACTCCAAGCTTATCAGGGGCATCAGTTACGGCATGGACTTTGCGAAGGTAGTTATCGTCAGCTGCGGGGTGCTTTATGTGTTGACCCTGCTCAGCGATATTTCAGGGATCAGAATGGGAGGAGGTTTATCCCTCCTTGCTCCCAGTGTAGAAGGGCTATTCACTTTTGGCGCCAGCGGTTACGTCCCGGTTTTCAGTTACGGGAGGTGGTGGACGCTTCTGAGTGCCGGATGGCTCCATGGCGGGCTGCTGCATATCGCTTTCAACATGCTCTGGGTCAGGCAGCTGGCCCCGGTTACCGGCCAGATCTATGGTGTGAGCCGGCTGGTAATTATTTATACGGTTTCATCAGCTTCCGGATTCCTGCTGAGTTCCCTGGCAGGCGTTCCCCTGACAATCGGGGCTTCAGCTCCCCTTTTCGGGCTGTTCGGGGCCCTGGTTTGGGCAGGCAGGAAAACCGGCAGCTCGGCCCTGGGACGCCAGGCCATGATGTATGCGGTGATACTTTTCGCATTCGGATTGTTCATGCCGGGAATTGATAATTTTGCTCATTTTGGAGGTTTCGCGGGCGGCCTGGGCGCTTCATATCTCCTTAACCCCTTGAAACGGGAAGGGCAGAGGGACCTCCTGCTGGCATTGTTTTGCCTTGCAGCGACGCTGGCTTCAGTGCTTCTCTCCATCGTGACGGTCTGACCCGCGGTTTTTTATAAAGGATTACAGGATGATAAGTGAAAAAAGAAGGGGAGTGTTAAAGTGGACCTTACTGCTGGTCCTCTTCTTTCCGGGATGTACGAATGGGCCGGCTGGATACTCTGAGCAGCAGCTTGATCCAGGAGATATCTCCGGGACGGTCCGCTTATTCGAGCCGGTGAAACCGATAGCAGAGCTTCGGGCCGCTGCTTTGGAGGCGGAACCTCCTTTTGAAGAAGGGGATTTTCTCGCGCCCGACCTGGTGGAGGTTGCAACGCTTGACCCTTCAATAAAGCTTGACGTCAGGTATGCGACTGATGACAATTTCATCGGGGCCGCAGTCTACGAGTCCCCTCGGATTTTTCTGCAGAGGCCGGTGGCGGAAGCACTTCTGGATGCCCACCTCCAGCTCAGGGAAAAAGGTTACGGACTGGTGGTTTTTGACGGGTATCGCCCCTGGTATGTGACCAGAATATTCTGGGACGCCACTCCGGAGGATAAGAAGGAATTCGTCGCGGATCCGGAAAAAGGGTCCCGGCATAACCGGGGGGCGGCAGTGGACGTTTCCCTGTACGATCTGTCCAGCGGGGACCTTCTGCCAATGCCCAGCGGGTTTGATGAAACCACTGAAAGGGCGGCAGTGGAATATACCGGCGGGGATGCCCGGTCCAGGGCGAATCGAGACCTTCTGATCGCAACTATGAGGCAGTGTGGATTCGAGCCCCTGGCGAACGAATGGTGGCACTTTGACCATCAGAGCTGGAAGAGTTATCCGATAATGAATGTTGAGTTTGCCAAGGTTGAATAGGCCCGCCTTTTCCTGAACGTCAACAGGGACTATCCCAGGGCTTCCCTGAGCAGTTCGACACTTTTCGGCACCCCTGTTGAGGCATCTTCCTTGCCTTCAAATTCAATCGTGACGTAGCCCTTGTACCCGGCATCCCTGAGCATCTGAATGATTCGCTTATAGTCCAGGTCAAGCGTGTACCACACGCCTCCTCCGAAGTAGGTTTTGGCCTGTACGTAAGATGCCCTGGGGGCCAGTTGGGCCAGTTTTTCGTATGGCTGCTCCCTGAAGTTTCCGGTATCCATCAGGATTCCCATCCAGGGGGACTCAATAGCATCGACGATCCTCAGCAGTCCTTCGACTGTGGTAGTAAGGCCCCAGTGGTTCTCAAGAGCAAGGATTACTCCGAACTCCTCGGCCTTTTGGAGGCAGACCTCGATTGAATCAATACACCATTTGAAAGCATCGTCGTCGGTATAGCCTTCGATTGGTTTCTCAATTCCTTTTAATTCCATTAATTCGTCAAAACTTCCGCTGGTTCCCCAGCGGCCCGAGTTGAGCCTGATGCAGGGGATTCCCATTTCATGCGCTATCTCGATACACTTGATTGTATGGTCAATAGCTTCCTGCCTTTCAGCTTCATCCGGTGTAACAAAATCCTGATGGATTGACAGTGCGGCCAGATCAATTCCATTCAGGAAGGCTTGTTTCTTAAGCTTGTGCAGGTAGGATTTTTCCTCGCTTTCCATTTGAACATGAAGTACATCAACAGCTGAGACCCCGAGAGCGGCTGCGTTGTCAATGACTTTTTCCATCGGATATTTGGTGTCTGTGAAATGCCAGTAGCTGTAGGAAGCTATTCCCAGCTTGATGTCTGCTTCAGGTGCCATGACATTGCTGGAGTCTTCACCTTTTTTTTCAGTAGCTGTGCAGGCCGCGGTGACAAGTCCCGCCCCGACCCCTGATGCCAGAAAAGCTCGCCGATTGTAATTCATGAGGTTCCTCCTTGGTATTTATATAGAGTAGAATAATCATTCGGCAAATTCCAGAGATTATGGTTGGATTATGTGCAAATTTGAGCTTTACCTCTTCTTGCGTCCCGGCAGTCAAGATTAAGGCCCTGATTTTGCAGAAACAGATGAGACCCGGACTTCAACCGGTCTCAAGGTGGAGGATTAGATTGTTTGAGTCTTTTATCGAGCCCGGAATGCCGGCTACAGTTTTCTGGATAATGGTTGGAGCCGGAATAATAATCCAGGGAATCGGCAAATCAGGATTTGCCGGGGTTAATGTCCTCACTATTCCGCTGATGGTGCTGGTTATGCCTGTCGAAAAGGTAGTAGCATCTCTTCTCCCCCTCCTGGTGTTGCTCGATCTGAATGCCATCTATCACCACAGGCATAACAAATCCTGGAAACATATCAAGGCCATTTGCATCCCTGCCTTTTTCGGGATTCTGGCAGGTGCGTCTTTATGGTGGTGGATCGGCCAGGAGGGAGTTGAAAGCTACTCAACAGCACTGAAGAGGTTCATCGGGATTATCGCAATCGTTTTTGCCGTGTATATCATAGCCAGAGAAAAAGCCCTGCACTGGATCGAGTCCCTTAAACCGGGACCAAAGTCAGCGCTTCTTGTTGGGGTTCTTTCAGGATTCACTTCCACCCTGGCTCACGCTGCCGGTCCGATTGTCAGCCTCTATGTGTTTGCCCAGGGAATGGGGAAAAGTATGTTCGTAGGTACCGTAGCCTGGATTTTTACTTTTATCAATATTTCGAAACTCCCCTTTTTTTTCAAGATCGGATTGATTGACCGGGAGATCCTGCTGTTTGACCTGACCCTGGTGTGGCTTGTCCCGATTGGCTCCTACCTGGGGAAGTGGCTGCATGACCGGATTTCGGAGACCATCTTTAACCGGATAATAATGGTGATGGTTCTTTTTGCGGGTATCCAGCTGGTCATAAATGTTAATCTTTTATTAATGCTGATGGAGAGGATAGCCCGAAATTGAACAAAATACATGGGGTCCTTATCCTGTATGGTGATAGGACTGCATACCTCCAGACTGATCTCCAGCCTTTATGGATGGGAGTGACAGGATAGTTTCGTTTCATGAAAAGGATTTACACAGTTATCAAGAAGGAGACCATCCCTCCCGCCTTTATTGCGATGGTGGTACTTACCTTTATCGTGTTTACCCGTGAATTCGGAAGGCTGGCGGAGTTATTCATCAGGAAGAATGTAGATCCTTTTACCATGCTGAAAGCGGTTTTGTACCTCCTTCCCGGAATTCTCCTGTTCACCTTGCCTTTCGCTTTTCTTATCGGTGTGCTTATCGGTTTTGCCAGGCTGTCTGTTGATAGTGAGGTCGTTGCCATGCGGGCCGGCGGGATAAGCACTTTCCAGATGTTAAGACCGGTTCTGGCAGGCGGGATACTGGTAGCCTTATTGACAGGGCTGTTTTCTTTCTGGCTCCTTCCGGCTGGAAACTGGAATCTCAGGATGCTCCGCACCGAAATAACCGTGGCCCCGGTCCAGACTGATATCGATTCCAGGGTTTTTTACGAGGACTATCCCGGGGCTCTTCTTTATATAGAGGATATTGATCTTTCCAGGTCGGTATGGGAAGGCGTGTTCCTGGCTGACTCGAAGGACGGGGAGCCCAGGATGATCCTGGCGGATGAGGGCAAGGTTATGTCCGACGGGGAAGGGCGGCGGATTCAGCTTCATTTTGTCAATGGTTCGATTTACAGCCGGAATAACGCAGAACCGGAAAAAGATTCAATAAGCCATTTTGCAACCCTCGATATACCGATTGTCCTGCGTTCAGGTCCCGTCCCCCAGAAGATAAAAAGAGCTATTGACAAGAACAGCGGGGAGTTGATGAGCGACATAAGGGGTGATGACCAGGAACTGGGCCACGAGTCGCTGGTTGAATTGAATCGCCGGATGGCTTTGCCTTTCGCTCCAATTATTTTTTCATTTCTTGGTGTGGCTTTGGGAATCAGAACTCCAAGGGGAGGAAGAGGTTCAGGCTTTATTGTGAGCCTTGCGGTCTCCGTTACATATTTTGTACTGTTCGCAACCGGAAGTACGCTGAGCAAGACCGGGGTCCTGCCGATTTGGATCGGGGTATGGGGTGCCAATATCTTGCTGGGCAGCATAGCCCTGATCAGTTTCAGGTATTCAAACCGGATAACCTGTGTCTGGCTGTCTTTTTCAGATCATTCCTGGTTCGAGAGGGCCTCCACTAGATTAAGGACTGCTGTCAACAGTTTGACAGCCCTGGTATCAGGTGTGGTGGTTCGGATAATAAACTGGGTCTGGGACGTCCAGAGTGTGAGACTGAGGGTTGCCAGGATTATTGATGCCTATATGAACCGGATGTTTTTGATCAACCTGGCTGTGACGACTGCGGTGCTTCTTTCCATGGTGAACCTTTTCACGTTTTTTGAAATAGTAGACAATGTCTATGAAAACGGCATTGCAGCTCCCACCGTGATTTCCTATTTTATCTTTCTGCAGCCTCATATCATTATTCTGCTGGTTCCCATAGCCGTGCTTATCACGACGTTGATGACATTCGGGTTGCTGGTTCGCAGCAACCAGCTCATCGCTTTCAATTCAGTCGGAATCAGTGTCTTCAGGGTTGCGCTTCCTGTGCTTATGGCCACTGCGGCAGTATGCGGCTCCCTGTTTCTTGCCCAGGAATATGTGCTGCCTGAGGCCAATCTTCAGCAGGATATCCTGAGAAAGACCATCCAGGGAAGGCCTGTTCAGACAGTTCACCCTGGAAGGAACTGGATATTCGGGGAGAATAATAGTCTCTATAACTATCGGCAGTTCAGGGCTCAGAGAAACAGTTTTGCGGAACTCTCCGTGTATAAGCTGAGGATCAAAGGAGGAGGCCTCGAATCTCAGACTTATGCTGAATCGGCCCGGTGGGAGCCTCGTTCCAGACAATGGGTCCTAAATAACGGGTGGCACCGGGATTATGTCAACGGAAGTTTTGAATCCTTCGAATCCAGGCAGTTCGACTATCCGGAGCACCCTGATTATTTCAGCGAGGAAATCAAGGAATCGAGTAAAATGACTTATTCCGAGCTGAAAGTTTATATCAATGACCTCAAAACCGGGGGGTTTGAGGTCAACCACCTGCAGACTGAACTGTTCAAGAAAATTTCAGTCCCGGTAGTCAGCCTGATCATGGTGATTATCGGAGTTCCTTTTTCCCTTACCCTTGGAAAAAGAGGGGCGTTTCTGGGAGTTGCCGCCGGGATTTTTATCGGGATAATCTATTGGGGGGCCTTGGGATTCTTTGACGTGCTTGGCGCAAACGGCCTTCTGGCACCTCAACTTGCGGCTTGGGGGCCAAACCTGCTGTTCGGCTCGGGCGGCCTGATACTTTTCTCAATGATGAGGACCTGATCAGGCCCGGTAATGGGGATGTCCAGGCAGCAACTGGAGTCCCCCCAGGGTTTTTTGCCGGGGAGAGTACTGGCACGCCCGCCCTGATTCCATCCATTGTCTCATTAGACAGAGAAATGATGTCAAGGCACACAAAATCCTGTGCTATATTAAACTGAATTGCTGCCCAACAGGTCCAATATGCTTAAAATGAGCTGCTGTTTTTTTATTTTTTTGCTCCTGGCCCCTTTGTCCGTGGCATTGAACGCCCAGGGATCCCGGGAGCCGGTGAAGCTGGCAGATGATCCGGTCCAGGTTGAACTGACCGGAGACGAACCGATCCAGGTCGAGGTCCACCTGGTAAATATTGAGGCAAGGGTCACCCATAACGGGGACCCGGTCAGGCATCTCACCCGCGATGATTTCAGGGTTACGGAAAGCGGTAAAGAGCAGGAAATTGCCTTTTTCCATTACGTTGAGACTCCTTCGGTTATCAGCAAGCAGAGGCATCAGAATACGAATGGTCAATCCTCGCCGGCTACAGGAATCGAGGGGGCCTTCTCCGGTACCATTAAAGCCGACCAGCCTGAGTCCGGGTCTGATGACTCGAGCGACCCTACCTGGCTGCACCTGGTGATAGAGACGGCAGATCCTGTTGAATTTATGCGCACATCCAAGGCAATCAGGTCATTTGTTGAGATCGAGATGCAGCCTGGATTCTATGTGTCCCTCGGTGGAATGCCCTTTACTGATAACAAGAATCTGCTGCTCTCTACCCTGGACCGTTTGGAGGGGAAGCCTTATGGTAAGGGCTCCGGCATTGACCCGTCCCTGATCCATTTGAGCGATCTGGAAATTATGAGGGACATAGCGCTTTCCATCCCCTTTGCTCCTGATATTGAGAGCATTGAGGATGCCCTTCAGACTACCGCAGTCTTTGAAGGGCCTCTTGACCAGGCCCCGGTTATAGGTGTCGAGACGGTTAACCGTCAGATAAGGTTCTTTGGGGAACTGGCCATGTTGCGTTACATGGACCTGGTCGAAAGAATGGCCCTGCTTCCGGGACGGAAAGCCATTGCTGTATTCAGGAGAGGCCTGAGGCTGGACCACGAAACAGAGCCGATCCTGGACCGGCTCCTCTCCATGGCTGCCCGAAACAGGGTAAGTTTCTATACCGTTGATTCACTGGGTCTTGACGTCGTGTCGCCGGTCAAAGATTACAGGTATCCTCTGGCCTGGAGCAGGGGGCGCCTTGAAAATTATCTGCCTGACCCTGTTAAGGAAGCTGCACGGAGGCGTGAAGCTGAAGAGGGCCTGGTGGTCCTGGCAAAAGAGACCGGGGGACATGCCGTACTTGACAGTAATGACCTTGGCTCCATATTGAGCAGGGTGGTCCAGGATTCCTTTTCTTATTATGTGCTTGGATATTACCCCGAAAATTTTTCCGGCAGGGGGCGTTTCAGGAAGATAGAGGTGTCGCTGAAGGAAAACCCCGGCTATCAAATCTCCGCGGTCAGGGGCTACTCCGAACCGAAGGAATTGAGGCTGCAGTCCCGGGCGGAGCGCCTGGTGTCACTCAGGAAGTCGATGGAGGTGTCGACTTCCAGGGATCTGGATGTGCGGGTGGAGCCGGAGATTTTTCCTGGGCCTGACGGAAACCCTTTGCTCTTTGTAAGCGTCGGCGCGCCGGCCAGGGACTTCGACCTGAAAAAGAGGGGCAGGACATCCAGTGTCGATGGCGAAATCCTTATCCAGATCGTAAATCATTTCTCCCAGAAGATTCCCCTTTATCATAACGGGCGTATCGATGAGTCCTTTGACAACGCTGGATTCGACGATCCGGTGGGGCCTCTGGTTAATTACCAGACCGTGCTGCCCCTCAGCCCCGGTATTTATGAGTTGCGGGCCATAATCAGGGACAGCCGTTCAGGTAAATTCGGTGTCCATTCCTCTTCCTTCATGGTAAAAGATTTTCAAGCGGAATCTGTTTCCAGTTCACTCCTGATGACCCGTTATACGACCTCCGGTAATGTCAGGGAAGAGATCGATCCTGAAGACTGGCACAGGAGGGTACTATCTGCGGGCGAAATCGGATACTATCCCCAGCCTGCCTCGGAATTCAGGCGCGGCGAAATTGTTCATGTCCTCTTTCACCTTTATCGCCCTACCAGAGAGGATAGGGAATGGGCTGAAAAGGGAATGCAGATAGGCGTTTTCCACAGGGATGCCGAGGCTGCAATCGATGGGATAAGGGCGCAGGGCCAGGCGTTTATTGACTGCAATGATAATGTCATCCGTTATGCCGTGATGTTTGACACATCCAGCCTCGACCCGGGAGAATACAAGTTCCTGGCACTGCTTCCCAACTATGAGAACCGCAAGATCCCGCATCTGGAGGAGATGTTTTTGATTGTGGACTGAGTCCGCATTTCTCAACAACTTGCCGCCTCGCTGCGAAAACCGGTGAGAAATGCAGGCTGACCCGCCGCCCCGTCAGATGAGGCGGCAGGCAAGGTGACGGTTTCGACCCTCTCAATTCAACGGCTACCTGGCTGCTTTGTTGTTATCAACCCAGAGGCGGACTTTTTCCCCGTCTTTGCTCCTGATATGCACATAGCCTGAGTCGGCGCCTTTCAGCTTGAGTTCCCTTATGCATGCTTCCAGGTTGAACCTGTCGCCCTCTCCTGAAAGCAGGGCATCAATCAGGTCTCCGGATAAATTAATATCGATTTCATCATCCCCGGAGGTGCCGGTAATCAGCAGGCGGTTGTCCTTGAATGCAATGTCGATATTGTCGCCTTTCCCTTCTTTCCTGCTCCTGATGGATGCCAGGGTGAAGGAACCTTCGGATTTAAGCACTTCCCATATTTCCCTCATTTCAGGAACCGTGATCTCCTGCTGATCAACCTTTATAACCGTCGGCTTATCCGAAAGGTCCACCATCGTGACCACCGCCTCAGCCAGGATAATCGGAAGATTGATATTGATCTGATCTTCGTCATCATTCACGCTTACGTGCAGCCAGGCTGAATCAGCCATGGCGACTGCTCCCATTCCCGCAACCAGGATTGCTCCCATTACCAAACAATTAATTTTTTTCATCTGCATCAGGCTCCTTTTTATGTCTAATTCCTTATTAATCCAGTCGCTAATAGAGACGGGATAATGAACCTGAAAGTTCTGTTCGGCTGAAAAATATCCTGACTGGATCAATGTACCATGCTCCTCATGGCCTCGCGGGATAAGGACGGATGACACCCATCAGTCGCGCCGAGACGGGCAGGACGTATCCCACACCCTTGCCCTGGAGCCGTCCGGGAGGCTGAGGATGACCTTGACAGGCCAATTCCCCCTGGCAAGTGAATCGTAGACATCCTGGTTAAAGAGGGTCAGGAAATCGACCCCTTGCGAACCGGTCTTGCCTACGGCCCAGTCGGCCCGGAACTCCTCTTCGGGTTTGAAGGGCCCCATTCCCAGCCGTACGAGCTTGAGATTGGGCAAACCTTTTTTGTAGGCTAGAAGTCCAAGGGTGGTGGTGTTGAAATAAGGGTGTTCAGGAATGACTGCAACCGTCTCTCCATCGCGGAAATGGCTCAGGATATCATCCAGGCGCCAGTTTTCACTCCTGGCTCGGCCCAGTATTCCGAAATAGTCGGTTTCAAAGATTACCCATTCGTAATTCATCCCCTTGTAGGAGGTGTCGTTCTCTACTTCAAAGAGAGCAATTTTCTGGGGGATTCCCGGGATAATGAAAGATATCGACAGCATCTGGATAAAACAGAGGGCCGGGATAATCGCCGTGCTCCAGAGGGGACTCCTCTTCCACCCCGCCATCATCAGGAGGACCAGGAAAGGAGCGGCCGGCATTATG
>CAZOGT010000074.1:0-10390 GCA_964579015.1 uncultured Acidobacteriota bacterium
TTTCGATTTCCGGCGAGGACCTGAATGTTTCAAGGCGGGCCTCATTGCAGAAAAGAATGATTCTGGCATCCGGGTTAACCCTGGGGTCAGCCGCGGTCCTGATCAGCCTGTTCATGGTTTCCGGTCCAGCCGTCTCCAGTACCAGTACCTTTCGGGGATTCCTGGCAAAGGGGCTGTTTACTCCGGCCTTGAGCCCCTGGGCAATAATCTGCCCGTAGGTGTGGCGGTTCCAGAAACAGCAGTCGAGTGAGCCGTTGAACACCAGCCGGTGCCTGTTTCTGCAGAGAACAAAGAGAATCTTTGATATGACGAACTGCTCCCTGCCGTTCAAAACCCCGACGATCACGTTATTTCCAGCTGAAATAGCCCCGGCCGCCTTTCTGATCCAGTCGAAGAAGGAGTTGTCCCTGTAGGATATGGTCCGCTTTACCAGCGGACTTGACTTGAGGATTTCAGCAGTCGATTCCCTGCAGAACAGTGTGATCCTGGCCCCGGGGATAACATGGTCCTCCCGGGTGATTCTGGCTACTTCCCGGATTATTTCAATGTCGTCGGTCTCAAAAAGAAGAACTTCGACTCCTCTTGCCCGGTGGATTTTTTTCCGTTTTTTGCTGAAAATCCCTGGAAAGGTCCTGCGCCCCAGGAGAAATGATTCCAGGTGCCCGTCGAAAACCATCCGTTTTTCGGAACGTAGCAGCCAGAACAGAAGCTTTGACTTGCGAAAATGTCGCTCACCGTTCAGTACCGCAACGGTCAGGTAATATCGTTCCTGGGAAAAAATCAGTTTGAAACCAGCCCTGATCTTGGCTGAAATCCCTTTTTCCGGGTAGGTAAGGGTTCTGTCAACCCGGGAGAGGGAGCGGTAGAATTTTTCTCTTTTCCTGTTGCAGAGTACCGTGATGCGGGCACCGGCCGCCTCCTCCCCGGCCGAAACCTTCCTGATAACCTTCCTCATGAAGGAAAGCCGTTCCGATTCCAGCACCAGGATGGACTTATTGCTGCCGCGGCTGTCCCCGGGGCTGAATCCGGAGCCCGGACTCTGTTTCCCGCACTCCTTTGCTTCACCCGCGGGCCGGTCGTTTCGGGGCTTACGCATCAGGACCCTCCTTTCCGGTGGAGGTGAAGGACTCGTAAAGTTCAACCATCTGCCTGCCCATGACATCCCATCCATACAGCGCCTCTGCCGTGGCTCTTCCCTCGCGCGCCAGGGCGATGCATTTTCCGGGATTTGACAGCAGTTCCACCGTGCACTTCGCGAAATCAGCCGGATTGCCGGCAATCAGGATATTACTGTCATGCTCGGCCTTGATTCCCTGGCAGGCCAGGGGTGAAGCTACCATGGCTGACCCGGAGGCCCACCCTTCCAGGACCTTGCCCCTGATCCCGACGCCGGTCCTGATGGGAACGACGACTACCCGGGCCAGCCTGTAGTAGTCCCTTATATCTTCAACGAATCCGGTTACCGTAATATTGCGATTGAGCCCCAGTTCCAGGATTTCATCAGGAGGGGAAGACCCCACTATGTAGAGATGGGTGCCGGGGCATTTCTCGACAATTTCAGGGAAGATCTCCCGGTAAAAGTAGAACATCGCGTCCAGGTTGGGAGAATGGCGGAACGCGCCGACAAAGACAATGGCATTCGGGTCCTTGCCCTCCTCGGAATAGGAGAAATAATCAAGGTCAACCCCGGTATTGATAACCGTGAGTTTCTCAGGGGATACAAATCCCGCCAGATATCCCTTGTCCTCCTCAGTCACGCAGACTACCCTGTCTGCCACAGCGCACAGTTCGGATTCCCGGTAAAGGGTCTGGAGGGTGTTGTAATACTTCCTGATTTTTTTAAGGGGGTTCGGCTCCACAGCCACCATGGTCCTGTGTGCGGCCCAGTTGACCTCTACTTCAGTGACCACCTTGGGGGTAAAGGGAAAAAAATCACTGAACTGGGCCATCTGGGTCCATTCAAAGTGTACGATATCGTAATCCTCCGCGGCGGCGAGTCCCTCCAGCGACCAGCGGAAAGAATCGCAGTTGAATTCTTCGAACGGTTCATAGGGGAACCAGGAAGAGGATCGAAAACGTCCCCGCAGTATTGGAATCACCCGGTGACAGCATTCCTCCGCCTGGTGCAGAAATGCCCTTTCCCGTTCAGTCTCGATGTAGGTTATGAGGGTGACTTCATGCTTTTCAGCCACTCTTTTCATCAGCTGAAATACCCTCCCGGCTCCGCCATGGGTGCCGAGATGGGGCAGGTAGGCGCTGACTATCAGTATCTTCAACCTCCGGGATTCCGGCTTTCCGAAGAACCTTTCCCGCTTGAAGCGGTTAAGGTAGCGCAGGGGGTGCTCCGCCCATTCCATGATCTCGCGGTCCCTGAAGGCCCTTGCCGGCTGCCGCATCCTGGAAAGCAGAATCGCCGGGAGCCTGCGCAGCGCCTTGGCGTAGGTGCCGGGGGATATCCATTTCGTGAAGCTCAGCGGAAGCAGGATCAGGTGGCCCGCCAGGTTTCCCAGTTCAAGGTTCCGCCAGGTGAACCAGAGTTTTCTCTCCTCAACCATTGTGTCGAGTTCGGTTTTGCTGAAGATTCCGGACGAGGTGCTCCGGTGCTTGTGCAGGACACTGCTGTCCGCGGCGAGCAGGCTGTGCCAGCCCCGGAGCCAGGCCCGGTAGCAGAGGTCCACATCTTCCTGGTAACAGGGAGAGTAGATGTCGGAAAATCCTCCCAGTTCCAGGAACATCGACCTGCGGAAGGCCGTTGAACCGCCTCCCGCCCACAATACCGGGAGATAATTCCTCCGGTAATGGGCTTCAGTAATCGGCAGGTGGTCAAAATGCAGGTATCCACTGTCAAAGCGGGCCGCCGTGGCACCGGTTTCCTCCCTTCTTTTTCCTTCCGGAAAAAAAACCTGGCTGGTTACCGCGAACGTATCCGGCCCGGAGAATCCCCTGAGCAGGGGAGCGAGGAAATCACTGCTGACAATCATGTCGTTATTCAGGAGCACTACGATTTCGTTTTCAGCTGCCTCTACTCCCAGGTTGTTTCCCCGGCCGAATCCAAGGTTCTCCTTGAGCCTCAGAATGTCCACCTCCGGGTGGTTTTCTTTCAGCCAGGTTACGCTCTGGTCGGTACTGCCGTTGTCTACCACCAGTATCTGGTGGCCTCTTCCGTCCCTTGCCACGGCTTCCTTGAGTGCCGGAATGCTTTCTTGCATTAAATGAAGGCCGTTCCAGTTGAGCATCACCAGCGAGCATTTCCCGCCTGCCTCTTCTTTCCTGCCAGGCCTGGGAGGGAAAAGCAGCCCCCGCAGGAATCCGAAAGTCCCGGCAAGGGAAAAGAGCAACAGGATGAGCAGCTGAAGAGGAAGGAATGCTATCAGCAGCAGCAAACGAATCATTCTGTCACCCCGATTGAAAAGATCTGGACACTCAGCTCCCTGGAATCCGCAACTGAGTCCTTGACGACCTCTTCAGTGCTCCGGATCTTGATTGTAAATAAATGCCTTTCACTAAAGCTGAGAGACAGGGGATATTGCAGCTCAAAGACCTCGTTTTCACCGGCCTGGTGGATGCCCAGCAATTGGTTTTCGCAGTACACGTACAGCCTTGTTTCAATGGGGCTGTGCCCCCTCAGCTGCAGAGTCGCGCAGTTTTCCCCGCCTTCCAGGTAACAGACGGCACGGCGCTCGATCCACCTGAAATCATCACCGTCTTTTTCAGGCCAGTGCCACCCTTTGCCCAGCTGGTGATAGAAATCTCCATTGGAGAAATTGATTTCAGCCCCGAAGGACAATCCGTGTTCCAGGTCCCCGGGCTCAACCTTGAAGTGGAGGTTTTTCTTCAGCTTGATCCGCACCTGCTCCCGGTCCTCTTCCCTGGTCAGCAGCATCCAGAATTCAGCATGCAGCAGCCATCCCAGCCCGGCATAGGAAAGGAGCCCCCGCAGGGGGCGAAGCCGCAGGTATTCATCCCTGTCAAGGCAGCAGGGGAGGTCGTGGAGGGTCTTCAGGCCCGCTTTGCTGATGATTTTCTTGAGCTTTCCAGGCCGCAGCAGCCGGATGTTCCGAAAAGACTGGTGCTCCTTGATGAACTCCGGGTTCAGCTTCCTGATGTAGATGTCAGCCAGGGGCGCGGGAAGAAACTGGGGGCAGCAGGTCCTGGAGTGTGCGTCATACGGATACCAGAAATTGGGAGTTGAAACCAGGGCCGTGCCCAGGGGGGTCAGGACCCTCCTGATCTCCTTCATGAATTGTTCCTGCCATTCAAGGCCTTCCGAAAGGTGCTCCAGGACGTCAAGGGCAAAAATGTAATCAAAGCTGGAATCCGGGAAGGGGAGCCTGATTCCGTTGGCCTGGGCGAATACTGAACGAGGGGCGGGATCGGTAAACCGGAGGACATGTATCTTGTAGTCAATGCCCGCGTAAAGCCTGCATTTTCCTTCCAGCAGAGAATCAAGGCCCCCGGCGCCGCAGCCCAGGTCCAGGATCCGGGACCTGCTGAAATCTGTCAGGAGAATCCGCTGCAGCTGCTCCAGGTAATACTGGTAGCGGCTTTTTCCGTCCTGCCAGTATGCAACCCACCTGGACTTCTCTTTAGAGCTTGCAGGTCCGAAAATCCGGTCGGCAGTAGAGTCAATTCTATCCCTGGTCACTTGTATTCGTCCGTTTTCTGATATATTTAGCGAGGTTTCAGTCTAATAATTATGGCACATTCCATGGGTATTTTGTGCCTTGAACCGGAAGCTCTCCGAAGCAGCTTCTGATCCGGCCTCTTTCCTGCACATGGGCGGCTGGAACCGGGATGCCCCCTGCCGAGTCAAAACGCAAGTTTTTGAAGCCGATCTCCCCCGGGGGGCGTCTATTATATAGTCATTAGTTAAAGCAGAATGAACCAGGAAAACATAAAGCAAAAAATGGTCATGAAAATCAGCAACACCGGGATCTCCCGGGGTTTATTAGTCCTTATCGTTTTTTTTACGGGAACCTCCCTGGGGATATCAGTCCGCAGCGTGAACCTTGATGAATTGGTCGGCCTCTCGGAACGGGTTTTTCTGGGAAGGGTTGCAGGTGTTAAAAGCAGCTTCGACTCCCGGATCGGGATCAATGTTACTTCTTACACCTTCATTGTTACTGAAGGCCTCAAAGGAGTAAAGACAGGGGAAACCATTCAGGTTCGCCAGGTCGGAGGGCCCGCGGGAACTCCTTCCCCGGTGGCCGGTCTTCCGGTTTACAGGAAAGGCCAGGAAATCCTGCTCTTCCTGCACGGAGACTCCAGGCTGGGCCTTACCAGTCCCGTGGGCCTGCTGCAGGGGGTGTTCAGGGAAGTTAAGATGCCGGACGGAAGCAGGGGATATCTCAACGGGGCCGGGAACAGGAACCTGGAAAACAGGGCTGCGGATACTTTGAGGTCTGCAGTCCCCGCCCGGGGCGAATCCCTGTCCGGCGCGGGGACCGACCCCGCTCCGATTACCATCGAAATGCTGAGGGGTTTTATCAGCAGCCGGGGAGCGCGGGGAGTTGAACTGAAATGAGCATGCCGGGATTAAGACTATTCGCTGCATTGATAGGTTCAGCAGTATTTGCCGTGCCATCCCTTTTTGCCGGCGGCCCGAACGTGCTGGACAAGGGAGGGCAGGTTTATCGATGGGACCCTGGAACCCCCATTCCGTATTCCATTGACCAGGGCTCCCTCGGCAATCTTTCAGAAGCTGATTCTCTTGGCCTTGTGCGGAATTCGATCGCGAAATGGACTGAAATTCCGTCCGCGGCGATCCAATTTGAAGAGGGTCCCAGGCTGGGAGTTAACATTACGGTTGATAATTACCGGGAGTACTTCGGCCATGGGCTTTCCCAACAGCTGCTCAGGCCCGAGAACCCGGTGATATTTGATGACAATGGAGAGATTGTTGATGATTACCTGGGCCGGGGAGCCAGTGCTTCGGTACTCGGATTTGCCGGTGTTCGTGTCCTGGACACCGAAAAAAAACAATTTCTTTCGGCCTGGGTGGTGATCAATGGCGCCCGTTTCATGGATACCTCAGGGTATGTGCATGCCGGCAAGGTAATCACCCATGAACTGGGGCACCTGGTCGGCCTGGACCATTCCCAGGGGCTTCCCGAGAATTTTGCCGAGCCCGGCTGGGGCGGAGAAGTCCCTCTCATGTATCCGATCGTGGCCTTCAGTGCCCCGGAGGGGCCGATACATGACGACATCACCTGGGTTTCCTGGCTCTATCCTTCCCCCGGTTTCTTAGGCCAGGCCGAGACCGGGACCATTCGCGGCAAGGTATTGAGGCCTTCCGGAGTACCGCTCCTGGGGGCCAATGTCATCGCCCGCCCGGTGATCAACGGGACCCTGTCGCGTTCCGGCATTACTTCCGTGGCCTCCGGGTTCCTGATGTTGGAGGAAGGCGAGTTTGAACTGCCCGGCTTGGAGCCGGGAGAGTACGCGGTATTCATCGAGCCGATTAACAGTTCCTTCACCGGTGGAAGCGGGATCGGGCCTTATGAGAACCGCCCCGTTAATTTCCCCCGCGACTACTTCGATGCCGACGAATCGAGCACTGAAGACCCGCAGGAGTTTCAGGCCATCATGGTTGAGGCGGGTGACACGGTTGATGCCGTAATGATCGTATCCAACGAATTTCACAGGGAACCTTCATCCCTCGGCGATGACGACGAGATTCTTTACTCGTTCCCCGAAGGGTTTTCTTTTCCTTTTTACGGAAAATCATACCGGTCGGTTTATCTTTCCAGTGACGGAATCCTTTCCTTCCGGGTCGGAGACCATCCCGACGGGTCGCCAAGGTCTGAATCCCGGTTCCTCGGGGGCCCGCCCCGGATTGCCCCCCTTTATACCGACTTGAATCCCGGAGTGTTTTCAGCGCAGGTCAGGATTGAAGAAGCACCTGACGGGGATTCCGTTACCTTTTACTGGGACCAGGTCCCGGAGTATGCTTTTCCGGCGGTGTTTGCCGGGAACAATTTCCGGGTATCCCTTTTCCGGAACGGCGATATCCTGATCAACTACGATGAAGTCAGGCTGAGCCCTGACCCAAGCGAGGAATACTTCGAAGGCCTGAACGCGATCGTGGGTATAACTCCTGGAGGTGTTGATACCGGAGATGCTGTTGACCTTTCAGGGGAGTCCTTCTATTCAGGAGAGAATGGAGGAAGTGTCTACGAGGTGTTTACCGGATACGATTTCGACCTGGAGAATTCCGGTATCGCCTTTAACGCGTCCGGGTCACAGCTGCTTTTCCCGTTTGTCAGGGAGACCGGCCAGGATTTCACCGGTTTTGCGCTTACGAATTTCGGCGGTTCCCCGGCGGAACTGCAATTTGAAGCCAGGGATTTCCAGGGCCTTCTCCTGCAGGGCCCCGGCATAAACCCTTCCGGCTTCGGGCTTGAGAGCGGGGCACAGTTCGGGATGCTCAGCCGGGAGATCTTTGATGCCGCCCCCGGGGAGCTGCCCGGCCTGTCAGCTGCATGGGTCAGGGTTGTTTCGGACCGTCCGGAACTGGGAAGTTTTTCCCAGACAGGTAATGGACTGGGAGTAAGGCAGACCCGCATGGATGGGGCCGTGGCATCGACCAATGCCTCAAACGAGCTTTTTTTTACAAGGATCTACCATGGCGAATCAGCCTATCCTGTCCTGCGGGGCGATGGAGCAGTCCCGGCGGTAACCTGGATTTCCCTGGCAAACCCTGCTGATGAGCCGGTGGAGGTCGATATCGGGCTCTATTCCGGCGATGGGATTTTACTGGCTCCGGAGGTGAGCTTCATCCTGGAGCCCCTGGGCTACTACTCTTCCCACCTGTCCGGCATTTTCGGCGGGGGATTGCCCCCTGTGAATGACGGCTACCTGAGGGTAGAGGCTGGCGGAGCCGGAGTGACCGGTTTCGAATTCATTGAGCTGGAGGATACCTGGATAGGGCTGAACGCGGCGGAGCCGTCGCTGAACAGGGTATTGTATTCAGCCCAGCTGGCGCATCACGAGACCATCTTTACCAGCGTGAAGGTAGTCAACCCATCTGACAGGGAGATTGATTTTTTTCTCAAGGCATACCTGGTGTCGGAGGTTTACGGGATCAGCGAGATGGAGTCTTCCCTGATCAGCCTTGCCCCGAACCAGTCGTTTCAGCAGAACGCGGGTGAGATCTTTGGACTGCCCCTGGACGAAGACCTGATAATCGTGGGCTCGATCCAGGTTGTCGGCACTGCACCGGGACTGGTAGGCGACGTTGTGTTCGGAGATCCCGTGAACGCTTCGTATGCAGCTTCCCTGCCGCTCCAGGACCGCCTGTTTACCAGGGCGGTCCAGAGTCACATATCCAATGGAAAATATCCCGGAGACCCGAGCCAGGACGCATTTACCGGACTGGCTCTGTTCAATCCCGGAGTTCTCGCAACGGAAATAGTCATTTCAGCCTACGACAGGAGCGGGACCCTTGTCGGGGAAGCCGCCAGGACCCTGGGGCCTGGGGACAGGTTTTCACGCACCCTGGTGGAACTGGTGCCGGAGACTGAAGGGATGTCAGGGGGATTTGTAATTCTGGAGAGTGTGAGGCCGGTTGTAGCCCAGCAGCTTTTCGGAAACGCTGTCCTTGACTACCTCTCAGCCGTTCCGCCTGCAATTATCGAGTAGGCGGGTTACAGGTACGCAAAACGGAGATTTTAAATCCTTCCCGGAGACAAGATGACCTGGAACATGTACCTTGGGATGATTGCTTTTCTGACAGTCATGCTGTCCGTGCTTTTTATCGTAGCCTGGCCGATACTGGGTAATGTCGTCCGGCACTACCGGAAGGGCAGGGAGCGCCGGGATTCAGCGGGTAGGGCACCGGCGGATGATGATTTTATAAAATGGACGCTGCCGATCTGGAAAGCAGTCCCGCCGGCCCTGGCCGCGGCCTGGCTGATCGTGCATTTCGTTGTGAAACCGTGAGTGCAGTGCCATGATGAACCTGTCTCGGAATCAGCCGGCGATGAAACCGGGGGCATGCAGGGTGAGGAGCTGGATATCAGTTCAGGTAAATGGAAATGAACGTAAGACTGGATAAATGGCTGCAGATTGCCAGGATCTTCAAGACCAGGTCCAAGGCAACCGAGGCCTGCAGCCTGGGCCGGGTAGCGGTCAACGGGCACCCTGCCAAGCCACACCGGAACCCGGCTGTTGATGACAGGATTGAAATCAGGTTCGGCGACTGGACCAGGGTCATTATCGTCAAGGAACTCAGGGAGAAATCGGTTGCAAAGGCAGTGGCTGAAACCCTTTATGAAGACCTCAGCCCCCCCAGGCCGAAACTGGACAAAATTGACCGGATTATGCGGCAGGGGACTGAATACCGGGAGAAGGGCAAGGGCCGTCCCACCAAGAGGGAACGGCGTGAGATCGACCGGCTGAGGGATCACTGACAGTGGCATGAGCTTTGTTTGTGGCATAAGCTTTGTTTGTGGCATGAGCTTCCAGCTCATGGGCATTCTGGTGGCATGAGCATCCTGCTCATGGCAGCGGCGAATCCTTGTCGATTCTCCATCTTGGACAACTGCGAAGTCCCGCGTTATCCGGATTCTTCCAGACGTATTCAATCACCTCCCGATATTCAGTTTCCGACCTTATTATGTGGTCATAAGGTTCATGCTGCCACAGTTTACCCGTCCGGTTGAGCAGCTTATTGATTTTATTTGCTGTGAATGACTTCCAGGAATGGACAATGTGCGAGAGCTCCCAGCCTGCCAGCGGTTCTGTTATCACGTGGACATGATTAGGCATGATACACCAGGCATGAAGGAGGTACCTTGTGCCGTTGAAGTGCTGGAGGGCGTTTTTTACGATTTCCGAAACCTCTGGCTTCGCCAGGAGACATTCGCCATAGCCTGCATCCAGGAAAGCCTCAACTTTCATGGAAAAGAGACGTTTGCGCCTTTTCTGCTCATCTTTCGCCAGTTTTACGTTTCCTGCTGATTCAGAGTTAGAAAGAAGCTTTCTTTCTTCAATCCATTTTTTTCGGATTTCCCGCGGAATCGAATCAGCAAGCCTGAACGAAACGTGATAAATAGCATTGCGGCATCTCCAGTGCGGGAGATTTGCGCCCTTTTTCCTTATTACTGTTTGCCAGTCTGGTGAAATCATGGCAATCGCCTTTTAATGGATGTTTAATGTATTGATTTCATGGACTCCATTTGGAATAACGTTGGAAAAAGGCAAATGACGAATTTCTGACGGGGAAAATATTTATAAGCTAGAAGCTTGTGGCACAGTGGCATGAGCATCGTTTGTGGCATGAGCTTCCAGCTCATGGGAAAGGCAAATTCTTCATAAGCTAGAAGCTTATGGCACAGTGGCATGAGCTTCCAGCTCATGGGAAAGGAAAATTCTTCATAAGCTTGAAGAT
>CAZOGT010000074.1:10400-11117 GCA_964579015.1 uncultured Acidobacteriota bacterium
GCTTATGCCACGATAGCTTATGCCACTAGCTTATGCCACGGTAGCTTATGCCACTAGCTTATGCCACTAGCTTATGCCACAGAAGCTGCAGCACAAAAAAGGCCGGGACACCTGACGGCGTCCCGGCCTTTTTTAGTGGGCTCAAGCAGGGTCTAGAAGTCGTACCTGAGTGCGAACTGCATAACCCTGGGGCTTCCCTGGATGCCCGTGATCCGCCCGAAGTCCGCGGGTGCGGTGCCTATGTGGGGATCCTGCGAAACACCGAGGGATGACCTTGATCCATAGACATGTCCAAGGAACTGCTGGTTAAGGGCGTTGAACACCTCCCAGCGGAACTGGATCCTGTGACCTTCGATCGGCATCCGGAAAACCTTGCTGAGGCCGAAATCCACGGTCATGTAATGGGACATGTTCAGGACGTTCCTGTCACCTGACTCGCCGGCATAGGCGTTCCTGTAGCTCTGGTAGGCATACTGGGGATCAGACCAGAAGTTGGCCCCATCTCCTGTTTTGTGCGGCTTGGCTCCGGGGTTGCGGAGGCGGACCGCGTTGCTCTGGGCATTCCAGTTGGTCGCCCACTGGGCTGCGTCGTACACGTTCCATTCCGGCATGCCGGAATTGAACCTGAAGATGCCATGGAACTGCCACCCGCCGATCAGGGCGTTGGCAAAGCTGGAAATGTCAGCCATGTAGGATTTCCCGTGCCCGACAGGCAGG
>CAZOGT010000075.1:0-11096 GCA_964579015.1 uncultured Acidobacteriota bacterium
AGCAAATAAAGAGAATGAACAGGAAAAAGGCCGGACTTGGGAAGGAGGGCATCATCCTGTCCGGTATCCGGCCTGCTGGTCTTTCGGGGAGATTATTTTTCATTTCCCGCGGCGGCCTGCCTTTCGGACCTGGATACCGGAGGAATGTAGCCTTTCGGGATCTCAAGTGCTTCACGGGTGAAGAATTTCCAGTCTCCATCTACAAATTTTGTCAGGGTTACCGGCCCGTTATTGTCCAGTGCGGCACTGAATTTGATATCCCCAATCACTCCGGGCCATGGTTCTTCACGGTAAGCCAGAACATCACGGATCTTGGCACGGTTCAGCCCGGCAACCTGCACCGCCCAGATCAGCATGTTCATCCCGTCGTATCCATGGGCCGCGTATGTGTCAGCCTCGACACCGAATCTTTCCCGGAAAGCCTGGTTAAAAGCAGCGAGTTTCGGGTCGTCCCGGTCCGGATTCCAGGGGTAGGCGAACATGGCGTTATCCAGGTTGTCACCGGCAATCTCCAGGAAGCTGTCCGTTACATGGCGGTCGCAGCCGTAGAAGGGCTGTTCCATGCCCATTTCCCGCATCTGGTTGAGGATTTTCGCCCCGGCTTCAGCATTTCCCCAGTGGACAATCGCCTCTGATCCGGCCTCCTTCAGCCTCTCGAGCTGCAGTGAAAAATCATCTTCTCCCAGGTTGTAGGCCATTTCGATGGTTATCGGGCGCCCGAGCCTCCTGGCGCTGTCATTGATTTCCCTGATGCCGAACCTCCCGTAGCGGCTGCTGGAACGGATGACCCCGACCCGTTCATACTTCATTTTCCGGAAAAGGTAATCAGACAGGAGGTAGCTCATCTGCCGGTCATCGCTTATGCAGCGAAAAACCCAGGGGATATTCGTTTCAATGAAGGTAGGGTCCGTGTCTCCGCTGTTCATCATCGGGACTTCCGCCTTGAGCGCGACCCTGATGGCAATATGGCTGTTGGCCCCGTCAATGGTGCCGAGGATCGCCCAGACTTTGTCCTTGTAGGCCATGTCCACTATTTCGTTGCCGGAAGCACCCCAGAGCCCGTTGTCATTGCTGACAACCAGCTCAAAAGGGAGGTCTCTCTTGAGGTAGCCGCCCCTGGCATTGGCCTGCTCAACAGCCAGCCTGGCGCCCTGCATCATTTGAATTCCGAGTGGGATTTCCTGCCTGCCGCCTCCGGTTGCCACGGAAACCGTTGCCATGAT
This sequence comes from uncultured Acidobacteriota bacterium, assembly GCA_964579015.1. Classification (GTDB taxonomy): domain Bacteria; phylum Acidobacteriota; class UBA6911; order RPQK01; family JAPXNP01. The sequence continues at coordinate 1,224 of CAZOGT010000075.1, forward strand.
CGGACCGATAAACCCGATTTTCACGGACTCCAGATCCTCGGGTTCAGGTTTGGCGCGCCCCGGACCAAGGTATTCCATCTGCTTGAGAAAATGCTCCTTGTAAGGGGTTACCCCTGAAAAGGGCTCAACATCCTCAGCCGTGTTGGCGTAATTATCGTTCTCCCTGAGCGGCAGGGAAGGGGTCTCGTAAGCTGAGATGTCTTCAAGCTCCTCCAGCAGCAGTTCGATCCGGGGGTCATCAACGGTATTCGGCGGATAGACATCCTCTCCGGCTGGATCTTTTGTTTCTTCTGCCGTTGCCGCGGAAATTGAAAAGAGCATGGCCAGGAATACTAAATAAATTATTCTTTTCATCATAAGCCTCTCAATAAGCCTCTCAATTTATTCCTGAGAGCTTTTCTGAGTGTTAAAAGCCCATCAGTTGCTCGGCATAATATTCTTTTAATTATATACCATGGTGATGATCCGCTTCTGCGGATGTATCTATTCCGCCTGGGGATGAACTTTCAGGCCTTCATAATAGCCGTTTCCGATTCCCCTTGCCAGCCCCTTGGATGTCCCGATCCAGACATCGTCTCCGTCAATAGTGGCCCACAGGGCATAGTTATGGGGAAGGCTCTTCTCAAGAGGGACGGTCTTGAGGACCTGGTCATCCCGCATGATCAGGGCTTGGCCCCCCTCAGAATCCGTATTCCTTGTATATTTTACCCAGGTATTGGTATTGAAATCAGTAATCACGCCTACGCCCTTGTCAGTGCAGTACCATGCCTCGTCGGCGCTTCGTCCCATGACGGCATTGATGAAATCGCTGGCCAGGCCGGAGTCATGTTCAAAGTACCCCCTCCAGTGACGGCCGTCATAGCGGCTGGCTCCGAAATATGAAGAAATCCAGAGAATTCCGTCCACGTAACTGGTTCCGGTGGTGATTACGTGAACTATTCCGTCGTCGCGGTAAAGGTCAATCTCCATCTCCCCGTCAGGGTCGATATAGTCACTCCACCTGTCAGAGGCGACATCGTATTCCAGCACCCCGCTGCCCCAGATTCCGAGAAAGACCTTCCCGTCCCCCGTGGAAACCCCGTAGTTCCAGATTTCCTCCATGGGGGCGTTCTTTTCAGTGTAGATGGTCCATTCCCCGCTGATCGTATTGAAGCGGCTCGCCCCGGCGGTGGTGGCAATCCAGACATCGCGCCCTTCCATGGCCACCCCGTACACCACGTCGTTAACCAGTCCGCTGTTCAGCTGGTGAAAATGGTCAAAGCGCCCCCCGCTGAACCGTGCCAGTCCGCCGCCGAAGAGGCCGATCCAACGCTCCCCGGTGCCGGGATCGATTTCCAGGGAGGAAACCACCCGCCAGGGCAGGCCGTCTTCTTCGTTCCAGGACTCGATTTCCCCGCTTCTCTTGTCAAGGCGCGCCAGGCCGTTCTCCGTGCCGATCCAGAGGTAGGGGCCGTCGACCTCCATGGCAAAAATGTGCGTATTGGGCAGGCCGTCTTCTTCGGTGAAGTGTTCCCATTCAGTGTAGACATAGGGCAGGCCCTCTGTTTCCAGCTCAAGGCCGCCGGCCTCTTCCTGGGCCGTCACCGGGACCGTGAGGGCAGGAAGGAGCAGGATCAAGGTGGTGAACAGTAATTTTTTCATGGTGTTTTTTAATCCTTCCCGAGGACTCAGCCTCGCTTTGAGAGCCCCGGGGAATCCCTAGAGGGTCTTAAGGTATTCTATCAGGTCGTTCAACTGGTCTTTGGTCATGTCATTGGTAACCCCGTGCTCATCGTTGGGGTTGTAAGTCGTCCAGATTTCTTCCAGGGTCGGGGCGATGCCGTTATGAAGATATGGAGCCGAATCGTAGATATTGTTGAGATGCGGCACGTCAAATTCCGATTCCAGGTCATATGTCATCCTGGTGCCGACATTGTGCACCTGCCTGTCCGTGAAGAGCGGGCCTGGATGGCAGGTGACGCAGCGGTCCTCCCTTGGAATGATATTGCCGTCATTGGTCATGGACCGCTCGAACATTTTTTTTCCGTTACGCTGGGCTTCGGTGAGCGGCGCGCCCACGGGCCGGTAGCGGTTGGGAGGCCTGGGAATGGAAGCGATATACCGGTCAACGGCGGCCAGCTCTTCAGGGTTGAACGGCTGTATCCTGGTGAAAAAAACCGAAAGCCGGGGCCCGCACTGCCTCGACAGGGAAGGATTGGTCCCTTCCCATTTGAAAGGCGCGGTGTCGAGGATTCCCCGCAGGGTCCGGTTGTCAACGGGTGCGGTTCCGACCCCGTCAGGTTCAATGTCGTAGGTAAGACCGTCGATATGCCCGTCCGGGTGGCAGGAGTGGCAGGAGAACTGGCGGTGAAAGGTTATGTCCGCGGAATGAAACAGTTTCTCTCCATATCGGACCTGGGTTATTTCCTTCGGGCCTCCCAGGTCAATGGTTGCGACATTCTGGAGGGAACCGGCATCAATGACGCTCAGGGTATCATCAAGGGCATTGGCAGTATAAACAGTCCGGCCGTCCGGACTGGCCGCCAGACCCCTGGGGCTGTCCCCGGTCTCGATGAATTTGACGATAAACTCCGTTGGAATTCCCAAATGGTTGGGAAGAACATTTCTTCTCTTCTCCGGCGAAGCTGACGTCACGATCTCCAGCAGTTTCTCCACGTCAACCACGGCTACCCGGCCGGTTGTGGCGCTGGTTACCATGGCCAGTTTTCCGTCCGCGGCGAACTCCACGTCAGCGGGGTCCGGAAAGGCAATGTCCGGCTCATCCAGCAGCACCTGGTCAACATCTCCGTTTTTCCAGATAATGCCGAGACCATTGGTGATGGTCCATCCCTGCATGAGGCGGGTCATGGGGACCAGGTTCTTGGTGCGAAGCATGGTGACAAGAGCGAACTCACCGCTCGGGTGCCAGGCAACGCCCTGCAGCAGGTTGGTCTCCGGCACCACAATCCGGTTGCTGACAACCTTCCTTTCCACATCGATCACCGTAACTTCAGACATCGAGGGTGTCCTGAAAGGAATGAATCTGGAGAGGGTGTTGGTCACCAGCATGGTCGATCCGTCCGGGGAGAGTGACACTGACCAGGGGGACCTGCTGGCCTGCAGCCTCCTGGTCTCTTCGAGGCTTTCGGTGTCGAGGACCGAAATGCTGTCATCAGAGGTATTGAGGACAAAGAGGTTTTTCCCTGAAGGGTCTGTCATCAGGGCGTGGGGCTCATCTCCGACTGGTACTGTTTTCAATAGTTTTCTGGTGGATCGGTCAATAATGGAAACAGAGTCATCCAGGCGATTGGTTACATATGCGAGGTTTCCGTCTGGGCTGAAGGTCAGATCATGGGGCTGGCCCTTAACGGGTATTTCCAAAATTTTCTTTTTTTTTAAGGTGTCGACAATTATGACGGAATCGGAAGCTTCACAGGCTACCCACACCTCTTTACCATCAGGGGTGAAAGCCAGGTTGAGAGGCGTTTTGTAGACCGGGGCGCTGGTCTGGAGTCTCGCGGGCGGGTTGGTGGGATGCTTGATCATCTCCCAGGCTTCGCTGAAATCGAATTTGACGGTCTCCGTGTCCGTATGGCAGTTGTTGCAGGTTTCAGGCCCGCCGATGATCAGCCCGGCGGCCCTGTTGGCGATGCGGTCGGTCATGATCGCCTCAAAGGCGTATTCGCTTCCCGGCCCGTGGCAAGCTTCACATCCTACTCCTTCATCAGGGGAAAAGGTGTCCGCTGCCCGGTCCCGGAATGTACCTGACCCGGTGGCATGGCATTTCAGGCAATCAGGGCTTTCCTGCGGGCTGACCGTGATTCCCTTGTTCATGGCTGTCTCATAGGCGGCGGTAGTGGAGAGCGCGGCATATGCCCTGGCGTGTTTTGACATTCTCCAGATGCTGTGCTGGTGCCCCATTTCCGGGCCGCTGTGGCACTCGGCACAGGCCTGGCTGCCTATATATTCGGCACCGGTTTCCGCAAGGGCGTTGAATGTATCAAGTTCCTGGTGGGCGGAGACGGGCTGAGGTTCCGGCCGCATGGATTCTTCTGAATTCATTCTAGGTGTGGGATGAGCTATTCTGACCCAGCCTTCCGAGAGATCCAGGGCCGGCAGATTATGGACCGCCACATGGGAGCCCTTTTCAATGTGGCAGACCATGCAGTCGCTGATAATCGGCATCTTAAGGCCGGCCCGCATGGCGGCTTAGGAATCCCTCATAATCTCGGCCGGCATATATTCACTGCCAGGGCCGTGGCATTTTTCGCACTGCACGCCGTCCTCAATCCGGAATTCAGGATCCCTTTCCCACTCTTCGGCTTCCGCTCCGGTCGCATGGCATCCGAGGCACATCGCGGCTTTACGGGGCTCTTCGGTTATTCCGCTTAAATCAGCGATGGTTTTGGCCTCCGGTTTGGCCAGTACCGCGTAGGCTGTTGCGTGGCGGGAGAGCAGCCATTTGCTGTGCTGGTAACCCATTTCCCTTCCGCTGTGGCAATCCGCGCAGGCCCTGGCGCCGACGTACACGGGCTCCGGGGCGTCCTGGGCCGGCAGAGAACAGATTACCATTCCTAGAATCATTAACTGAAAAGAAGTCCACTTTTTAAGCATGTCTCTTTTTCCCGGCTATCGGCCATCCTTGATTATAGTGAGAATCTGGTTGGCCTCCACAGCCCTTATTTCCTGAACTGAACCATCGGGCCACCTTACGGACACGTCAGCCGCTGATTCAGCTCCGAGTCCGAAGTGGAGCCTCGGATCGATCTGGCTGAGGTATCCGCGGACCGGAATCAGGTCCTCAATTCTCTGCAGCTCTCCGGTGGTAACCGTAACCCTTGCCCCATAAACCGGAAGCCCGCCTGATTCCATTACCGGAACGACCTTCAGCCAGTTATTCCGGTTGCCTCCGTCATTTCTGAGCAGAACGGCGCTGCCGTTGAGATTGATTATCAGCAGATCCAGGTCTCCGTCATTGTCGATATCCGCAAATGAAGACCCGCGCCCTACGTGTTTAGTGGAAAAATAATCCCCGGAATCCCTGGAAACATCTTCAAAGATCCCGTTGCCCAGGTTTCTCATGAGTACGTCCTCCTCGGTGAACTCATGGTGGGCGTTTCCGTTGGCGACAAACAGGTCCAGGTACCCGTCATTGTCATAGTCAAGCAGCAGGCCTCCCCAGCCGGTGTACTGTCCGCAGGTTATTGCCAGCTTGGACCTGGTGGTATGATCCTCGTAGAACCCGCCCTGGTTCACAAGGAGGCTGCTGTACCCCATGTCGGGGATGTAGACATCAAGCAGCATGTCGCGGTTGATATCCCCGACAAAAGGACCCATGGAGGAAACCCCCTGTCCGTGTTCTCCGAAAGCCAGGCCCAGGGACATTCCCTTTTCTGAAAACGTACCGTCCCCCTGGTTTTCGTAGTAAAAATTTTCGGTGCCGTCATTGGCGACATAGATATCCAGCAGCCCATCGTTGTTGAGGTCGGCAACGGTGGAGCTCATGGCCCTGCCGTTGGTCCTGGTGATCCCGGCCTCTTCTGAGACATCAGTGAAGGTACCGTCCCCGTTGTTGCGGTAGAGGGCGTCCATCTGGGCGCTGTAGCTGAGGGGCCCCGGGTATCCGGCTGCGGCATAGTAGGCCCTGAAGGTGCCGTCGTCGTATTCCAGGTAGTTGGCCACGAACACATCTAGGTCCCCGTCCCCGTCATAATCGAACCAGGGGGAAGAAAGGCTCCACCTGGCATCGTCCAGGCCTGATTCTTTGGAGACATCGGTGAAGGTGCCGTCTCCGTTGTTGCGGTAGAGTACATTCGGGCCGTAATTCTGGACATAGAGGTCCAGGTGCCCATCCCCGTTATAGTCCGCCGCGGAGGAGGAGTAGCCCGGGCTGGTGTCACCGACTCCCGCTTCCTCCGTCACGTCGGTAAAGGTACCATCCCCGTTGTTGCGGTAGAGGGCGTTGGTCAGGGTTCCGCGGAGACGCCTGCCCCGATTGTCGTTGACGGACTTGTTCCAGGAGCCGTTTACGAAATATATGTCCATCCATCCGTCGTTATTGTAATCAAAAAAGAGCGGACCTGCCCCGGTCCCTTCAACTATGTTGGTCAGGTCATAATCGCCGAAACTGTGCTTGAAGGTGATGTTGGCCTCACTGGTTACGTCAGTGAAGACTATCCTCGCACCGCTGCTGTTATCTTCCGCTGCAATGAAATCGGGAAAAATAATCAGCAGCAGGGCGATAAAGGCTATAAGTGCAGTAATATGGTGTTTGGTTCTGTTCAATCTTCTTGCCTCCCGGAAGTCCTTACAGCCCTGGAACTCTCCTGTTGAGCAGGCAGCTTCCAGTGGGCTCCCAGGTCAATCCATTCGATAAACATCCGGACTTCTTCAGGTGAAAGGGATTTGGGGCCCTGGATGAAGTTATTTTGGTTCCCAGCTGAATCCTGGTCCCATTTTTTCGCGGTGTTCTCTCCGGTTATGTGCCAGATCAGGCGACTGGTCCGAGCCCTGCCGGGAACAACATACCCCCCGGTTTCCGGTGGTGCTGATGCAGAACCGGCCGTCAGGGTTTCATAGATTCTTCTTGATTTTTCTTCACTCTTCTCTGCCGGAGGAAGGTAGATAACATGGTTGGATCCTTCTCCGTGACAGGCTGCAGTGGAGCAGTGTTTTTCAATTACCGGAAGGAGGTTGTCGTGTAATGAGACCGAGCGCCTCCTGGCAGGGGGAAGGGTCAGTTTCAGGGCATTTGATTTAACGGCATCGACCATCCTGTTTGGGGGTGTCAATTCGGGATCCTCGTGACACCCTATGCATCCCCTCGGTTCATGATTTCTCACCCAGATCCAGCTTCCCGACCTCAGGGACATCCCTTTTTCGTCGATTATCTGTACCTTGATCGGAATATTAGCGGGCACTTCCACAAAAAAGGAGCCGTCCGGCTTTATATCAGTTTCCCCAAGGATTCTTTTATTCAGGTATTCCGCCTCATCTTTTGCTCCCCCGCGGCCCGGAATCCCTTCGATGAGCCTTACCCTTCGGGCATCTTCCATGATCAGATTACTGAACTCTTCCGAATCGGATATGCTGACATCCAGGCAGTAGAGCTGTCCGTGGGGATCATTCTCGTTGACAACGCTTGACCTTCCGTCCGGAACCGGCCTTCCCGCCACGGCTGCAGACTGGATGAGGTGATAACGCTGGTCAGAGACCAGTGGCGATATTGTTTTATTGTCCGGGTCCAGCAGGTAGATATCATGGTTCCCGCTGCCGTCGGCCGGCCTTCTCGAAACCATAATTCTCCCGTCAGGAAGAGGCGCCGGCGAAGCATACAATCCCGGCTCGATATTCAAAGGCTGGTACGATTTGGCGAATCGTTTAATGTGTATGGCTCCCAGGGTCCCGGCACCGTCCCAGGGCAGTGAATCACTTTCAATAAAAACCACCAGCCCGGCCCGGGTAATTGCAGCCATATGTTTGATCTTTTTCCCCTGGCGGTTGAATGCTGATACATCCGCTCCGTCGGAAAGGATGGAAAAAAGCTCAATCCTGCCTTTTTCCCCATGTTCAGGGAGATTTCGCTGCCATGATGAATAGAGAATCCTTCCGTCCGGAAGCACCAGGGGATTGAAATCGTTTGATGGATTGTACGTGAGCCTCTGCAGGCCTGTGCCGTCGAGCTTGCAGGAATAGAGGTTGGTTGCCCTGATGTTTCCGTACTCGGAAAGCTCACCTGATTCATCACTGACAAAAGCCATGGTATACCAGGGTTCCGGGGAGTCGAGAGTGAAAAAGGTGGACATGTATCGAGGGTTCCTGCAGTTTCCGAAATCCCTGGTGATCTGCCTGACTGTGCCGGCGGCCAGGTCTGCTTCGTATATGTTCCAGCTGTCAGCCGCCGCCTTTTTACCTGAAAAGAGAATTCTCCGGCCGTCAAAGGATATTTCGGGGTCGCAGGCACTCTGGAACCCGATGGAAATTACCCTGGATTCGCCATTGGGTTTAAGCAATACCAGCTCGGAACCTTCAAAGAAATCCGAGGTGACCATCCCTCCGGCCCTGGCGTTTCCAAACCACTCGGCGGCATCCAGGGGTACGCGGGTATAGATTACTGAATGGTCAGGATTTTCCGCGAAAACACTGAACATGAACAAAGCCTGGAAAACTGCCAGCATGAATATTCTGCTCGTGAAAACGAACAGCTTCCTGTTAACAGGAGGCCTGGACGGACCCGGCAAGGAGATTGATTTCCCGCAATAATTTGTGTTTCCGCCTTCTATCATTATCATTAGTGTCAATTTCTTCTAAATAATACCAGAAAAAGGGGTGCCAATAAACCGGTTATCAGTGTGACTGAGGAGCCGATCAGGACATACCAGGTCCATGCTATTCCGGGATGGAGGCCCACGAAAACCATAACAGTCAGGCCGGTAACCATGGCAAACAGCCCGGTAGCCTGGGTGTTGTTCTTCCCTATTATGCCCAGGAGAAAGACGCCCAGGACGCTGCCCATGGTGAAACTGGTGATAGTCAGGCCGGCCTGCAGCACTTCCCCCCAGTTTTTAGCCAGGAATGATACCAGGATCAGGATTATGCCCCAGGCAAGGGTGCAGATCCTGGAAGCTTTCAGGTAATGGGAATCCGGAGCTTCCGGGCGGATGAATGCCCGGTAATAATCGTTCATTGACGAGGATGAAAGAGAGTTCAGGGAGCTGCTGAGTGTGGACATCGCGGCCGCAAAGATCGCCGCGATAATCAGGCCCGAGATTCCGGCCGGCATCTCTTCGACTATGAAAATCGGAAAAATCCGGTTTATCTGGTCAAGTTCCCTGCCGAGCGGGAAATGCTGATAGAAAGAAAAGAGCATCACGCCGATGACCAGGAAAAGGAGGAACTGGAGGATTACGACAACCCCGCTGACCATCAGGGCCACTTGGCTTTTCCAGCGGTTCCCGCAGGCCAGGTAGCGCTGGACCATCATCTGGTCGGTTCCATGGGAGGCAAAGGTTACGAATGCCCCCCCTACAACCCCGCCGAGAAAAGTATAGGGGTCCGCCAGGTCCCAACTGAAATTAAGGATGGCGAATTTGTCATCCGGTGCCGCGGCAGCAACGACTTCCGCCCAGCCCCCGGGGATCCTGACCAGGATCAGCCAGAAGGCCAGCAGTGCGCCGCCGACATAAATCATCAGCTGAATGGCATCATTCCAGACCACTGCCGTCATTCCGCCGTAGAAAGTATAAAAGATTGTGACCGCGCCGATTATGGCTACTGTCCAGGTATCTGATATCCCGGTTACAACGCTCAGGACCAGGGCTGTGGCAAAGAGGCGCACCCCATCGGCCAGGGTACGGCTGACCTGGAAAATGAACGCTGAAAAATTACGCACCCTGGGGCCAAACTGGTTACTGAGTATTTCATAGGCTGTCTGGATATCCCCTTTGAAATAACCGGGAATCAGAACGGTGCTTACCAGGACCTTTCCGATCAGGTAGCCGAACGTAAGCTGGAGGAAGGTGATGTTTCCGGTGTAGGCGATGGCAGGAGCGCCGATGAAGGTGAGGGTGCTGGTTTCCGTGGCCACAATGGAAAAGGATATTGCCCACCAGGGCATATTCTTTCCCCCCAGGAAATAATCGTTGATATTTTTCTGCCCGCGCCCTACAAGGGTTCCAAAGGCAGCTGTCGCAACCAGGTAGATTGCCAGAACAATATAGTCTAAGGCAGTGAATCCCATGGGAAGGAATTCTATTACAGCCGCATCTCGGAGTAAACGATTTCCGTCCGCCGGTTTGAAGAAGGGGAGGAATCCGGAGAGGGCCGATCAGGGGCTGAAGGAAATCACGCTCCCGGGGATAATTGAGGGCAATGGTCGGCGTCGGGGTCGGCGTC
>CAZOGT010000076.1:0-7129 GCA_964579015.1 uncultured Acidobacteriota bacterium
AAGCTCTCCTCCTGACGCTATCTTGATCAGTGGACGAGGGCGCTCTCCTTTATTGGTGCTGATCAGAAACTCAACCTGATCAGTGCCTTCAGGCCCGAGATTCTCCAGCCTCTTTGTTTCGACAGCAAACGTTACATTTTTCATGGCAAGCTCTGCAAGCTCGCGCTCTATCTCACGGACAAGGCTTGAGGACGCTTTCGCCCGGAGTTCGGAAAGCCGGGAAGCGAGGCTCAAACATTCGTTAAAGCAGCGGTCACGTTCTTCCAGCAGCCGTTTATCCCTCTGCTCAGATTCTTCAATCCTTCTGACTTCTTCAGAAGCCTGATCGCAGTACTCAAGGATTTCCGGAAGAGTGGAACCATACTTCCGCTTAAGCTTTTCAATTTCATTAAGGCGGTCTTCGATCACTTCCAAACGTTGAGGATTTACTTCCAGTTTATCTATATAATCCCTTAAAGAATAGGAGATTTCTTCTATCTTAAAACGAAGGTCCAGCATTCTTGAATGAAGGTCCTCAAGGGACGGATCCATCTCCCGCAGCTGCTCAACCTTCCTCAGGGACTGGTCCAGAAGAGGAAGTACGGAGAGGTCATCTTCGTACAGGAGGTCATAGGCAGCGCCGCTGTTCGCGAGTCGGTTTTCGGCATTGGCCAGGAGTTCTTTTTCCTCCTCCAGGCGGGCGTCGGCTTCAGTGTCCAGGTTAAGATGTTCTATTTCGTTGATTTGAAAATTAAGAAGGTCGAGTCTCTGCAGCCTGGTTCGCTCGGATTCATCAAGGCGTTCCAGTTCCCGGTCCAGGCTCCTGAGTTTTCGATACTTATCCGAATATTCCGCGAGCAGCCGGCGATTCCCGGCGTACAGGTCTAGAAACCCGAGATGGGAACCCGGGGCCAGGAGGCCCTGCTGGGTATGCTGGCCATGGATATCAATCAGTCTGCTCCCCATCTCAACAACCAGGGAGAGGGGAACGAGGCGGCTGTTGATATAGGCCCGGTTATTTCCCCCGAGGCTGATTTCTCTGCGGATAATTATTTCCCGATCCGAAGCGGTAATACCGGCGTCTTCAAGGATCTTCCAGCATTTGTGACCATTTTCCGGTTGGAATATTCCCTCGATTACCGCGGATTCACTTCCCTGCCGTATCATTTCCTGTTGTGCCCTGGATCCTGCTATGAGTCCTACGGCATCGACCAGAATTGACTTCCCCGACCCTGTTTCCCCGGTAATCAGGTTGAATCCCGGCCCAAAATCAATTTCCAGTTTGTCGATGATCGCAAAATTCTGAATGGAAATGAATTTAAGCATAGCAGACCGACCAAGCAGCGGAATGACTCAAGTTTTGTCACTGAACCGTGACGCAACGACTTCCATCAAAGTTCAAAGCTGGTTATTTGGCGTACCCTTCAGTTACAATTATGAGCTGAACTCCTGAAGACATTTAAGGCTGGGCACCTGACATATTTTTTGCCGTTATTTTGCCCGACATGTTTGCAGCAACTGAAAGCCTTAATTGTTTTTTTAATAGTCAACATTATATAGAAATCTGGTTAAAAAGCATGAACCTAAATTTTGATTCCGGTCTCACCTTACTACAGAGCAGTTTCGGAAGCTTCTGGTCACTGGTACTCAACAGCGGACCTATTGCCCAGGCGGTGCTGCTGTTGCTTATTTTCTTTTCAGTTTTCTCCTGGGCCATAATTTTCAAGAAGTACAAGACCTACAGCGAGGTCAGCCGCCAGTCCGCTGAGTTTCACGAGATTTTTCAGGACAGGGCAAGCCTTTCGGAAATTTACGCGGAATGTGAGCGTTATCCAATGTCTCCCCTGGCCGGTATTTTTAAGCACGGATACCAGGAACTCAAGCACCGGGTCAAGGCCGCCAAGGATGATGCAGGGCGGAAAGAAGTTGTGGTGAACAGCATGGACGGCCTGCAGCGGACCCTGAACAAATCGGCCATGGCCGAGATGCTGGCCATGGAGCAATCCCTCACTTTCCTGGCTACAACCGGATCAGTTACCCCGTTCATTGGTCTTTTTGGAACTGTTGTGGGAATCATTAACGCGTTCCAGGGTCTTGGATCCGGAGGTGCGACTACGATCCAGGCTGTTGCCCCGGGAATCAGCGAGGCCCTGGTAGCTACTGCCGCGGGACTCTTTGCGGCTATTCCAGCGGTAATTGCCTACAATCACTTTATCAACAGGCTTAAGGTGCTTGGGGCTGAGATGGATGATTTTATTGTGGAGTTTCTCAACCTCATTGAAAGAAGCTTCCTCTAGATATCTTTTCCTCAAAAGTGTTCCAGTTCCTTTAAATAGCTGTATAATAATAAGTTAAGAGAAGAATTAAAATACAGGCAACTCGGAGCCATAATTAGGTTATGCTTCAGTTATGAGGTAGATAGAAATCATGGGTATGAGCATTAATTCCGGCGGCGTTCGCCCGACACTATCAGACATCAACGTCACCCCGCTGGTAGACGTGATGCTGGTTCTACTAATTATCTTCATGGTGACAGCGCCGATCCTCCAGACCGGGATTGAAGTGCAGCTTCCCCAGACCAGGTCAGTCAAAGCGGTTGATCCCGAGCAGCGGGCCGTCATAACCATCAGCAAGGATGAGCTGCTTTATTACCGTTCCGACCCTGTCAATTTCAATGAACTGGGCGGACTGCTGCAGCAGGAGGTTGGGACTGGAACCCTGCCCATTTTCCTGCAGGCGGACCAGGATGTCCGCTGGAAGACCATTGTCACGGTGATAGATGAAATCCGCCAGTCCGGGTACGAAACCGTGAATCTGGTCACCAAGCCGTATATTGGAACAGGAGGGAGCGATTAGTTGGCTTCCGCAGTATTGAAATCACACATTACAGAGGGGCAAAGCAGAAAACCGCTCCTTTATTCGGTGATCGTTCACCTGGGCCTGCTTTTATTTTTCACCTTCGGGGCATCACTTTTCCCGAAAGGGGAGGCTCTCAAGCTGGGGCTGGGTCCGGGTGGCGGCCAGGGGGATTTCCTTTCTGTCGGACTGGCTGCCGATATCGGTGGAGGGGCAGGCATGTACAAGGCCCCGATAACTCCCCGTCCGGAAGCTGCCCCGCCCCAGGAGGATACGAGCAGGCGTAGTGTACAGGAAGCCGACCCTGAACCTGAGCAGCCGGTTTTTGAGCAATCCACTACCAAAAAAACCCCAGCCAAACCTCCTGAAAAGGAGGCGCCGACTACCCCGCGCCTGCACCGAAACCAGCAGGCTGAAACCTCCCGTCCCGGCCAGATTCCCCGTGAATCTGAGCCTGGAAAAGGCCCGACCGGGGGCGGAGGAGGATCCGGCGGCGGGTTTGGCGGAGGTCAGGGGGTATCGATAGGATCCGGCACCGGCGAAGGAAACGTGAATTCCTGGTATATCCGGCAGGTGGAACAGAGGGTCGGCCAGAACTGGCTGCAGACATCCCTGGGAGAGCTGTCCAGCCAGGTCCAGGTGGTCGCATCATTTGTTGTGACTTCTTCAGGCATAATTACAGACATCGAGATTGAAGAGAGAAGCGGAATCCGCAGTGTTGACCTGGCGGTAATGCGGGCGATACAGGCCAGCACTCCTCTCCCCCCCCTTCCCGGGGAGTTCAGGGGAAGGTCCGTTAGGTTTCAGGCAGTATTTGAATATCCCCCCAACTAGCACTTAAAAAATTCAGTTAGGTGGGGACATTCCTCACACACCCGTGTATCATTGCAGGAGAAGCGGACAGAGCTGAGGAAAAAAGTGAATGATAATGAAAAGGAAGTATAAATGAAGGCATTGAAATGGAAGGTGATAGCACTGGTTTTTCTTTTTCAGCTGGCAGCAGCTGAGGCCCAGGGCCAGCGGCCCGATGCCGTGATCTTTCCCAAGCCGACGCCCACCAGGCTTGCGGTTGTTGATTTTTCCCCCAGGACCTCAGCGAATCCGGAGACCCTGTCTGCCCTTGAGGTTTTTAATAACGTTTTGCTTGATGACCTTCAGTTTGCGGCTTTTTTTGATATTCCCTCCAAGAGCTTTTACCCTTTAAAACCGCTCCGGACCCCTGACGATATCGTCTATGAAAACTGGCAGGTGCCTACCCTGGACGTAGATTTTATCGCATTCGGAGCAATCCAGGCGGATGCGACCACTACTGTGGTCGAGGCCTATCTATACGACATCAAGACCAGGCGGCAGGTCATGGGCAAGAGATTTACGGTAACGGACCCATCGCTGGCCAGGCGGGTAGCCCATGAATTTGCCGACCAGATTGTCTATGAGTTGTCTGCCGGGGCCAGTAAAGGAGTGGCAACGACCAAGATTCTTTTTTCCAAGTTACGCGGCAATGAAAAGGAAATATGGATCATGGATTATGACGGCGCCAATGCGGAAAGGGTTACTTTCAACGGGGGCATCAACAAGTTTCCGGAATGGTCGGATGACAATAAATTTTTCACCTATACCTCCTTGCCTGAAGGCTCCAACCGGTGGAGCATCAGGATCCAGGAGGTGGACGGGGAGTCCCGGGGAATAGAGGTCGATGGCAGCTATGCGGCTTCTCCGGAATTTGCTCCAGGAGGCAAGCGGATCGCTTTTTCCGCCAGTACTTCCGATAGCAGGGACGCAGACATATTCGTTGCCAATGTTGACGGGTCAGGAATGAGAAATCTTACGTTCAGCCCTGGAATCGATACTTCCCCTACCTGGAGCCCCACCGGCACCCAGATAGCCTTTATTTCAGACCGGTCGGGGACCCCGCAGGTATGGACCATGGACTCTGACGGCTCGAACCTTCGCAGGCTGGTCGAAGAAGGCGGGCACTGTGACAGCCCTGCCTGGTCTCCGAATGGAAGGTTCATCCTTTATTCCTGGCAGGCTCCCCGACAGTGGAAGCATGATGTCTACCTGGCGGAGGTTGCCACCGGTAAACTCTACCAGCTGACCCGTGATTTCGGTGCTGGAGAAAATCCTCACTGGTCTCCGGATGGGCGCCATATCACCTTCCAGGGTACACGGAGCGGCACAAAACAGATTTTTATCATGAATGCTGACGGAAAGAACTTAAAACAGATTACTGCTTATGGTATAAATGAGTCTCCTTCATGGAATTATTATTCCGTGGAAACAGATTAACCTCAACCTTAAAGATGTATCCCAATAGAAAATTTTCTTGGGGAGGATGGTAATGAAAAGAAGTACAATTATTTGTCTGGGTATTATTGCATTGAGTTTCGTGTTGATTTTTTCGGCCGGATGCGGAAAGAAAGTTCAGCCAGCCCCGCCCCCGCCTCCGGCTGCCGAGCCTGCTCCCCAACCAGCTCCTCCAGCCCAGCCCACCATAACGCTTTCGGCTTCTCCCGACAGTATCAGGTTAGATGATGAAGCTACCCTGTCCTGGAATACCACCAATGCTGATTCAGTCGTGATCGATAGCGGTGTTGGGAATGTTTCAGCCTCCGGATCAGTCAAGGTCAGTCCCGCCGACTCGACAACCTATACCGCGGTTGCCCGTGGTGAAGGGGGCGAGGCGAGTGCCAGCGCCAGGGTTACGGTAATCAGGGAGCAGCCGAGGGTGGTTGTCCAGGAAACCGATATTGAGGTTCTCCAGAAGGCGATCAGGGACGGCCTGATTAAACCGGTATTCTTTGATTATGACAAGTCGGACCTTTCTGCGGAAACCAGGGCCACGCTGGAAGAAAATGCCAAGTGGTTCCGGAGATACCAGGATGCCCAGATCATTGTTGAAGGCCATTGTGACGAGCGCGGCACTGAAGAGTACAACCTTGCACTTGGAGACCGCAGAGCCCAGGCCACCAGGGATTATCTGATTGAACTGGGGGTATCCGCCAGCAGGCTGGAAGCTGTTTCCTACGGAGAAGAACGACCCTTTGTGCAGGGCTCCAATGAAGAAGCCTGGTCCAAGAACCGCCGGGCCCATTTTTCTTTGAAGTAGGGACGATAGACAGCCTCTACCATCAGCTGATTAGAAAAAAGGCGTAAAATTGCAGGAAGAGTGATTTCCTGGCAACCAGGAACCTTTTCCTGCTGTTTACGTCTTTTTAAATGTAATCAAACAAAACTGTGAGTAAATGGGGCACAAAAAATGAAAAATAGTTTATTTACCCTTCTGATTATCATGTTCCTGGGATTGTCACCAACAGGGCTTTATGCCGGGACCCAGGAAGAGATAATTCGCCTGCAGAGTGATATCCTGCAGCTGCAGGAACAGATCAGGCTTTTCCAGAAGACTGTTGATGAAAGAAACAGCGTGATTCAGGCCCTGCTTGAACAGTTGAATGACCAGTTCGCCAACAATAACGTGACTTTTTCCGAGATGGTGGATGCTTTCAACGACAGCCGCTCCCGAAATAGTGAGCTGTCTGAAAATGTCAATGCGGTCAAAAGCGATGTCGGCAGGCTGGCAACCCGGGTGGATGAAATCAACAGCCGGCTGGCTGAAGTGCAGCGGAAATTTGAAGCAAATCAGATGCAGGTACAGACCCTCAGGTCCGTGCCCTCTTCAGCATCAGGGGATGTGGATGTAGAACCTGACCGGGTCTATTCCGCCTCGTATAACGATTATCTCGTGGGAAACTACGCTCTGGCAATCAACGGCTTTCAGGACTTCCTTACCAGTTATCCGGACAGTGAGTATGCTGATAACGCCTCCTATTACCTGGGGGACTGCTACCTCCAGCAGAAGAACTTTGAGATGGCGCTTAAATTTTTTGAGCAGACTGTAAATCTATTTCCAGCTGGAGATAAAACCTCTGCCGCCTATTACAAAATGGGCCAGATTTTTATTCAGCAAGACCGGATGGAAGATGCCATAGCCACCTTGAAGAAAATAGAGCAGCTTTTCCCGGGCTCTACTGAAGCCCGCCTGGCTGGTGAAGACCTGGCCAAATGGAACCAGTAGCAGGCTTGGGCAGAGGTTCAGAAGTTTCTGGAAGGCGCAGTTAGAATTGTACACTTGAAGTGATGGTTTTTAGTTTTTCACTCAGGCCCGCAGCAACACTCCGTGAGAGATTTAATGCGGGTTTGATCGGTCATGTTGAATGATTGCATAAAAATAAAAAAGGGCTGTTTCGTTTGAAACACAGCCCTTTTTTATTTTTATGGTGCCGGAGGCGGGACT
>CAZOGT010000076.1:7139-11059 GCA_964579015.1 uncultured Acidobacteriota bacterium
CGTTAGAGCACTACCCCCTCAAGATAGCGTGTCTACCAGTTCCACCACTCCGGCAGGAAAGAGAAAAGCCTGTACTCCTGAATGAAATTCCTGCTAGTTCTCAGTGCCGGCATCATCAACCGGCTCCTGATCAGAAGGTCCAGGCGAGGGAACCGGGGGGGCTTCTACGGGAGCAGCTTCCCGGGTATCCGCGGTTCCACCTGAATCCTCCATGATAGTTGTACTGTTATCCTGGGAATAAAGGATCGCCAAACCCAGGGAAGTTGACACGAAAATAACAGCGCAAACCGTTGTTATCTTGGTTAATATCGTTGTCGCACCCCTGGCGCCGAAGGCAGTCTGACTGGTAGCCCCACCGAAAGCAGAAGACAGGTCTCCCGCTTTACCGGACTGGAGCATGATTACCAGGATGAGGATCAGAGCAGCCAGTAAATGAAAAATAATCAATAGAGTTAACATAATTATTCAGTCGATCTATCTCAAACCTAAAACTTAACAATCCTGGCAAAAGAGCCTGCTTCAAGGCTCGCACCGCCAACCAGCGCACCGTCAATATCCGGCTGAGACATCAGCTCCGAGATATTGTCCGGCTTGACACTCCCTCCGTAAAGAATCCGGATGGAATCGGAAAGACTCCGGGAATAGGTCTGAGCCAGCCATTTCCGGATAATAGCATGAACTTCTTCAGCCATTTCCGGGGTCGCGGTCTTACCTGTACCAATAGCCCAAACCGGCTCGTACGCGATGATAATACGAGATAAACTCTCTTCTGTCAATCCAGCCATGGCATTCTTCAGCTGTCCCAGGACGACCTCTTCTACCTTGCCGGATTCCCTTTCTTCAAGGGTTTCTCCGCAACAAAGAATCGGGGTCAATTCAGTAGTCAGGATTTTTGCCAGCTTTTTATTCAGAAACTCATCAGTCTCCTTGAAATGCTGGCGCCTCTCGGAATGCCCGATGATCACGTAGGAGCATCCTGAATCTATCAGCATTTCAGTAGAGAGCTCCCCGGTAAAGGCTCCCTGGTCTTCGTAATGGACATTCTGGGCTCCCAGACCAATCGTAGAGCCCTGCAAGGCTGCTGCGGAGTCTGCCAGGGAGGTGAAGGCCGGGCACACTACCACTTCCACGTTTTCAAGATTATCAACTTCTCCCCGAAGGGCTGTGAGCATGTCGACAGCTTCCTTCCGGGTTTTGAACATTTTCCAGTTTCCCGCAATAACAGGTATTCTATCCATCATTATTCCTTGTCTGTGAGAATTTCGATCCCGGGCAGTTTGTCGCCCGAGAGAAATTGAAGTGAAGCGCCGCCCCCTGTCGAAATATGAGATATCCGGTCCGCGACACCGGCCTTTTTGACTGCCGAAACCGAGTCTCCTCCGCCAATAACCGAGAAGGCGCCGCTGGACGCAACGGCTTTGGCGATACCGACAGTTCCATGAGAGAACTGCTCAAATTCAAAAACACCCATCGGGCCGTTCCAGATAATGGTCCTTGCTCCGGCCAGTTTCTTAGTGAAAAGCTCAACGCTTTCAGGGCCGATATCAAGCCCCATTGAATCAGCCGGAATACTATCCACCGAGACTACTGTCCCTGCAGCGTCGACCGAAAATTCCTTTGCGGCTACGACATCGACCGGTAATACCAGGTCAACGCCCCTGTTTTCCGCTTCCTTCATCAACCCGGCGACAAATTCCAGGCGTTCTTCTTCAAGCAGGGATTTGCCGATTTCCTTACCCTGGGCCTTCAGGAAGGTGAAGAGCATTCCGCCCCCCATAATTATCACCTGAGCGACGTCCAGAAAATTTTCGATTACCGGAATCTTGTCGGAGATCTTGGCTCCCCCGAAAATGGCGACCACAGGTTTTTCCGGGGAATAGAGTGCCCGCGACAGGGCATTGAGTTCCTTGTCGATAAGCAATCCGGCCGCACCCCTGCCAAGTACCTGGGGAACACCCACGGTCGAACCGTGAGCCCGGTGGGCAGTCCCGAAAGCATCATTGACATATTCGTCAGCGAGGGATGCCAGCTGTTTTGCGAATTCCGGGTCATTGGAAGTCTCGCCGTTGTAAAAACGGACATTTTCCAGTAAAGCTACTGACCCATTGCTTAAGCCTTCAACTGTCTTGACAGCTGAATCGCCGATGCAGTCGGGAGCGAAAGCCACTTTTTCACCAAGAATTTCACCTAAACGGGCCGCAACCGGAGCCAGGGAAAATTCAGGATTCTTTTCTCCCTTGGGCCTGCCAAGATGGGAGGCCAGGATTATCCTGGCCCCTTTTTCCTTAGCCAGCCTGATAGTAGGCAGCGCAGCCTGAATTCTGGTGTCATCCCCGACTTTTCCATCCTTGGTCGGAACATTGAAGTCCACCCGGATAAACACTCGCTTTCCGGCAAGATCGAGATCTTTAACAGAAAGCTTGGATACACCTTTTTCAGTCATGATTTGTTTAGAACCTCTCTGCTACAAACTCTGCCAGGTCAACGATCCGGCAGGAATAACCCCATTCATTGTCATACCAGGACAGGATTTTCACCATGTCGCCGCCAATAGTCTTGGTATAGCCCGGGTCAAAAATCGAGGAATTGGAATTGCCTACGAAGTCAACAGAAACCAGTTCTTCTTCACAATACTGCAGGTAACCCTTCATTTTGCCTTCAGCAGCCTCTTTGACAGCAGCATTGATCGCTTCCGGAGTGGCGTCCTTTTTCAGGGTCGCGGTCAGGTCCACAACCGAGACGGTCGGGGTTGGCACGCGGATGGCGAATCCATCCAGTTTGCCCTTAAGGTCAGGAAGCACCAGGGAAACAGCGGCAGCGGCGCCGGTGGTGGTCGGGATCATGGACAATGCAGCGGCACGGGCCCTTCGCAGGTCCTTGTGAGGAAAGTCAAGAAGGCTCTGATCATTGGTGTAGCTGTGGATCGTGGTCATCCGGCCTTTTTCGATTCCGAAGGTATCATTGAGCACTTTTGCTACCGGAGCCAGGCAGTTGGTGGTGCAGCTGGCGTTGGAGATGATGTTGTGCTCGGCAGGCTTGTAAACGTCTTCGTTTACGCCCAGTACGATAGTAGTGTCAGGATTCTTGGCCGGGGCTGTAATGAGCACCTTTTTTACACTTCCGCGAAGATGTTTTCCAGCGTCTTCACGGGCGCGGAAAAGGCCGGTTCCCTCAACTACGATATCAGCGTCGACTTCTTCCCATGGAATAAGCTCGGGATTGCGCTCTGAATAAACCTTCACCTCTTTCCCGTTAACGTAGATACAATCGTCACCGGCTTTAACATCAGCCTTGAACTGGCCGAACATTGAGTCATATTTAAGAAGATGAGCAAGGGTCTTGGCATCGGTCAAATCGTTGATCGCGACAAATTCCACTTCGCGGCCCATTTCGACACCGGCCCTCAATACATTACGGCCTATGCGGCCAAAACCATTAATTGCTACCTTTGTTGCCATTTTTTTCTCCCTTTCTGAAAAAAGAGCATTGAATTTCCTGTCTGCTGCGTTGAGCAGAACCTACATGAACAAATTATTCAGCATCCATTTATCAAATTTTCTATTCATGATTTTCCATGGATACAACGGGTCAATTATACCAGAAGCGTGTTTTGGCGGTGCAGGAGGTCCCCCTCAGACCAAACACTTGGTGAATTACCTTTTTCTACCGATCCATACCTCAGTTTCGTCCTCTCCAATCGCTGCACCCGAAGTACCCGGGGGCAATGGAATCCATCAACCCTTCCGCTTTGGTTTTCCGGACCTCATTGCGTAAGGATCGGAGCCGTCAGGCTGGGTCTTGAATCGCCGGTGCCCCCAGAGCCATCCCTCAGGAAATTCCCTGATGGCCTTTTCCAGGTGCCGGTTATATACTGCGGTGTTTTCGATCACATCCTCTTCCCGGTTGCCCCTTGTCATGAA
>CAZOGT010000077.1:0-10953 GCA_964579015.1 uncultured Acidobacteriota bacterium
CGGAGGCGTACTTGACAGTACGTCGAGGAGGCCGAGGGAGCGCAACGCAGTCAGGACGGATGTATTCGCCGCCGCAGTAGCCAGCTGGTGAGAAATGCGGGTTAACCCGGATAAGAAAAAAAAGGCGGCCGTGAAGGCCGCCTTTGAGGTTTTCTGGTTAAGTGTTTAACCGGTCAATTCCGTTTCAAGGGAATATCAAGCCTGGGGTTTAGAATAACCTCCCGCCTCCCCGGCTCATTCCGCCCATAGTACCGGCCCCGGCTCCCGCCCGGAAACCGCGTCCGAAAGCAGCCGCGTTGGCCCTCTGGTTTTCCAGGGCCTCCCTCTGCTCATCGGTCAGGACTTCATGCAGAATACGGTTATGCAGTTCCTGGCGGAGGACCTGCTTCTCGATGTTGATCTGGAATTTCTCACCCAGGATCCGGCGGGCTTCTTTCTTGTCATAGGGATACTCATTCATCAGTGCATCCAACTCCGCCCTTTTGGCAATCATTTCATCTCTGGTGACTTCGCAGTCAGCAAGCCTTGCTGCCTGGTATTCGTCCATGATGCGGGCAATATCATCCCTCTGGGTATCGGTAAGGTCAAGGCCCATCAGGCCTCTCATAGGGGCCTGTCCGCCGTGCATTCCTCCGCGGGCCGGGCCGTTGAAGGCCTTTCCGGCACCTGGAGTCCCGGCTCCGAAAGGCTGGGCAACAGCCGTGACAGAGATGAATGACAATGCTAGAATTATGGTTATTAAAACTGCTGAATACTTTTTCATTTTCTCGCTCCTTCTATAATTATACTGTTTTAACTTTGGGAAATCTCACGTCCTGGTCTTGATTCGGTTTAAGCTGTGATCACATTGGACTGACTTTGTTCCAGGATCTCTTTTTGTCATCTACCTAATATAACGCTGACCAGTGCTGATGTTTCGTAAAGTTTTGTAAAGAAGTGATTTGCGGGGACATGCATCGTTGGTTGAGGAGCGGCCGGAGGGACGCGGCGCCGTGGATTGGGCCGGGGCTGACTCCCCTTTCCTTGCTTCAGGGTCCCTTTTGTGTTATTGTGTTAAAACGATGGAACAATCATTGAAACAGAACCAGGGCTTATGGGACCTTTTTGAGATGATTTCGCTGCTTCGCGACAGGGATGAAGCGGCCCGTTTTTTCAGGGACCTCTGTACGCCCGGGGAGCTGGAGGCCATGGCCGAGAGGCTGGAGGTGGCCAGGCTGCTGCAGGAAGGGCTCTCCTACCGGAGGATCAGCGAGTTGACCGGAGCCAGTACCACCACTGTGACACGGATTGCTCACTGGTGCAAGCATGGTGAAGGAGGATACAGAACCATGCTGCAGAGGAACAGGAAGAGAGCGCCGTAATCAGGGGTCCAGCTACTTGTAAGTGATGAATGGAAAAATCGGTCTCAGGCCGGTTAACAGGAACAAGCATGAAAATGAATGGAAATAATATCAAGATAGCGGTGCAGAAAAAGGGGCGGCTGTCAGAGTTGTCCCTTGAAGTTCTGCAGTCATCCGGCGTGGATCTTGAGATTCACCAGGGGCGGCTCTTTGCCAGGTGCCGGAAGTTTCCGCTTGACATCATATTCCTGCGGGACGACGATATCCCGGAATACGTACAGGACGGAAATGCCGACCTGGGTATGGTGGGTTTGAACGTAGTGGAGGAAACCGGGGCCCGGGTGCAGCGCCTTGATTTCCTGGGATTCGGCAGATGTGACCTGGCAATTGCCGTTCCCGGAAAATCAGGGATCAGGGAAGCCGGACAGCTGTCCGGAAAAAGAATCGCTACTTCATATCCCCGCATATTGTCACGATACCTGGAAAGCAGGAACGTGCAGGGTGTGAAAATTATAGAGATCCATGGTTCGGTTGAAATAACCCCGACCATGGATGTGGCTGACGCAGTGTGCGACCTGGTTTCCACTGGAAGCACCTTGAGGCTCCACGAGCTGGTCAGGATTGAAACAGTGCTGAAGTCAGAAGCAGTCCTGGTAGCCAATCCCGGTACACTGTCGGAATCCTGGAAAAGGGATCTCGTGGAACGGCTGAGGTTCAGGATCCAGAGTTACTTGCGGGCCAGAAAAACCAAATATGTAATGATGAACGCTCCTGCCGGATCCCTGGAACGAATAAGGAAGATTTTGCCTGGCATGAAAAGCCCTACGGTTCTGCCTTTGGCCCAGGAGGGGATGATTGCAATTCATACCGCGGTCCCGGAGGACCGATTCTGGGACGTGGCCGAACAATTAAAGGAACATGGAGCAACCGACATCCTGGTTGTTCCAATAGAAAAGTTGGTGATTTGATGTTGCTTAAGGTTTACAATTTAAAGGATTTGTCAGGGAGGGAAATAGATTCCCTCTGCACCAGGAATCCGGTTTATGATCCGGAGCTTTTTGATTTCTGCCGGGGTGTTTTTAAGGAGATCAAGGCCAGGGGGGACGAAGCTGTGGCGGAATACACCCTGAAATATGACCGGGTGGACCTGCCTGACTGCCGGGTGAGTGCCGAGGAGTTTCGTTCCGCATCTGAAAAGGTTCCGGGTAACCTCGTTTCCGCCCTGGAACTGGCGGCCCGTAATATCAGGAAATTCCATGCCTCCCAGCAGATGTCTTCGGACCTGGTGGAGGTGCAGGAAGGTGTTGTCTGCTGGAGGGCTTCCCGTGCAATCAGCTCAGTGGGGCTTTATGTCCCCGGGGGAACCGCCGTGCTTCCTTCATCGGTACTGATGCTCGGCATTCCCGCGGTGCTGGCGGGGTGCAGCAGGGTGGCCCTTGCGGTGCCTCCTCTCAGGGACGGCTCTGTTTCCCCCGCTGTCCTTGCGGCAGCCAGGATTGCCGGAGTGCGGCAGGTATTCAAGGTTGGGGGCGCCCAGGCGATCGCCGCCCTTTCCCTGGGTACTGAAACTATTCCCAGGGTGGATAAGATCCTTGGCCCCGGGAACCGGATCGTACAGATGGCCAAGCTGGCAGCTACCCTGGAGGGAACGGCCATTGACATGGTAGCCGGCCCCAGTGAGGTCCTGGTGATTGCTGACCAGAATGCTGATCCCGAGGTCATAGCCAGTGATCTTCTTTCCCAGGCGGAACATGACCGGGACAGCCAGGTGGTCCTGGTGACCACCTCCGGAAAATTGGTGGAACCGGTCCAGAAGGCCCTGAACAGGCAGTTGGCCCGACTGCCCCGCAGGGAAATTGCAGAGGCTGCTCTTTCCCGCAGTTACATCGTTACAGCCGAAACCATTGAAGAAGCCATAAGCTTCAGTAATGAATATGCCCCTGAGCACCTGATCCTGCTTTTTGATAATGCCCGGGATTTTTCCAGCCAGGTTACCAGTGCAGGGTCGGTATTCGTCGGGAAATGGACTCCCGAGGTCGCCGGGGACTACATTTCAGGGACCAACCACACCCTTCCGACTTCCGGAGCGGCCAGGGCGTTCTCCGGAGTCTCTCTGGACAGCTATGTCAAGAAGCTTACGTTCCAGGAGATCACCACCCAGGGGCTTTCCGCCCTTGCCGGCCCCTTGCGGCTGCTTGCCGGTGAAGAAGCCCTCGAGGGGCATGCCAATGCGGTAAGCACCAGGATCAAGCTGATCAGGAAGGAGAGGGATTAATGCGTACTTTTGACGAAGTTGCCAAACTGGTGCGCCCGGAAATCATGGAGCTCAAGGGATATACCTGTGCCAGGGACAAGGTCAAGGAGGGTATCCTCCTGGATGCCAATGAGAACCCGTTCCCCCGCTCCCGGGGGGAGACCCTGGTAAACCGCTATCCGGACCCGCACCAGGACGAATTGAGAAAGGCCCTGGGCCGGTTTGCCGGGGCTCCCGCATCATGTCTACTGGCCGGAAGCGGTTCTGATGAGGTTTTTGACTGGCTCTTCAAAGTCTTCTGTACCCCGGGGAAGGATTCAGTGGCCATTTTTGAGCCCACTTACGGCATGTATGAAGTCATGGCCGGAATCTTCGGGGTAACGGTAATTCGCTTCCAGCTGGACCATGACTTTGCGTTCAAGGCCGAATGTTTCCTTGAGAAGGCAGGGGAAGATATCAAGATACTGTTTCTATGCTCTCCCAACAATCCGACCGGAAACCTGATGGATGAGGCGGAGATCGTTAAGGTCCTGAAGGAGTGGGACGGAATAGTGGTTGTGGATGAAGCTTATCTGGAGTTTTCGGGAAAACCATCTCTGGCATCCCTGGTTCAACAGTATCCGAACCTGGTGGTAACCCGGACCATGTCCAAGGCTTTCGGGTCTGCCGGGATCAGGCTTGGTTATGTGCTGGCCGACCCGGGGATTATCCAGTTGTTCCTGAAGGTGAAGCTGCCCTACAACCTGAATGCCCTGACCCAGAGGACCGGGATTGATCTGCTGGAGCATATCCAGGAAGCGGTGGAGGAAATCGAGCTGATCATCAGTGAAAGGGTAAGGATGCGAAAGGAACTGGAGGCCATGGAGGGCATTGAGATCGTATCCGATTCCCAGGCCAATTTTCTTCTTTTCCGTTGCCGGGAGGCCCCGGCAGTCTATGAAAAGCTTTTCAGGAAAGGTATTGTAATTCGTGACCGCGGAACCCAGTACGGGCTCCATAACTGCCTCAGGGTTTCAGTGGGCACACCTGAGGAAAATGACCTTTTCCTGACGGAGCTGGGCCGGATCCTTGGGAAACCGTTCCAGACTGCCCGGGAATTTACCGTGCCGGCTTCCAAGCCTTAGAAGTACACGCGGCGGCACTCAGTGCCGCATCCAAGATAAGGAGCAGCCCTGATGAGTAAAGATGAAATAAAAAGAACAGCCCGGATATCGAGGGAGACCGGAGAAACCAGGATTTATCTGCAGATCAGCCTGGACGGTGAAGGAAAGTCTGAGATCAGCACCGGCGTCGGGTTTCTGGACCACATGCTCAACCTGCTGGCCTGGCATTCCGGGATGGACCTGGAGGTGAAGGCTGAAGGTGATCTCTGTGTCGATGCCCATCACACTGTCGAGGATGTGGGAATTGTGATGGGACGTGCCCTGGCGGAAGCCCTGGGTGACAAGAGGGGAATTGAAAGATATGGATATTTCCTGCTCCCTATGGATGACACCCTGGTTGCCGCCTCTCTCGACCTGGGCGGCAGGTTCTGGTATGTCTCTGATTACAGGCCTGTTCGTGACAGCCTGGGAGAAATGCCGGCTGACATGGTCAACCATTTTTTCTACTCCCTGGCCGACGAGGCCCGGATGAACCTGCACTTCAAGTTCATGAACGAGGGGGATAATGAACACCACAAGGTGGAGGCCATGTTCAAGGCATTCGGCAGAGCCCTTCGGCAGGCGGTCAGCATTAACTGTTCCAGTAATGAGGATTCGGGAAGAATCCCTTCAACCAAGGGGACTCTTTAACGGGGTATTCTTCAGGTATCAGGAATTATGGTAGTAGTAATTGATTACAAGGCCGGTAATTTATATAACGTTGGCCTTGCCTTGAAGCATCTGGGGGTGGAGCACGTTTTTTCCTCTGACCCCGTGGAAATCGCGGCCGCTGAAAAGGTGCTTCTCCCGGGTGTGGGTTCAGCCCGCGCGGCCATGGATTCCCTTGAAGAAAAGGGGCTTTGCGGGGTCATTCGACATTTGCAGGTCCCTTTTCTCGGGATATGCCTTGGCCTGCAGCTTCTTTTTGAGACATCGGAGGAAGAGGATGTGGAATGCCTGGGAATTATTCCCGGTTCGGTAAGGATGTTCAATCGTGCCGAGGTCAAGGTGCCCCACATGGGGTGGAACCGTGTGACTTGGAATCCGAGGGCTCTACGGGAAATGAAAGGCGGCCTTCTGCAGGATATTCCGGAAGCAGAATTTTATTATTTTGTGCATAGCTATTTCGCACCGGTCAATGAGGATGTGACCCTGGCTTCCACTGCATATGACGGTATTTTCTCTTCCGCTGTGAAAAAGGATAATTATTATGGCTTCCAGTTTCACCCGGAACGGTCGGGCGAGATCGGTTTGCAGCTTCTCAAGAATTTCATTTATTTATAAAGGTGATCTGAAATATGTTAGTGATTCCAGCCATTGATGTGATCGGGGGTTCCTGTGTGCGGCTCCTGAAGGGTGATTATGGAGCTGAAACCAGGTACGCGGTCAGTCCCGATGAACAGGCCCGGAAATACCAGGAAGCGGGATTCGGGCGGGTCCATGTAATCGATCTGGAGGGGGCAAGGGATGGACAGGGCCGGGAGAGAAAAACCGTATTGAGGATCAGGGAATCGTGCAGCCTCCCGATGCAGGTCGGAGGAGGAATCCGGAAGCGCAGTGACGTGGAACAGCTGGTCAACCTCGGAGTTGAGTACCTGATCATAAGTACTGCCGCAGCCGACACCCCGGACCTGGTGGAGGAGTGGGTCAAGTCCTTCGGAGCGGAACGTTTCATTGTCAGCCTTGATATCAGGGACGGGAGAATGCGGACCTCCGGATGGCTGGAAGAGAGTGAAGAACCACTGGAATCGATAGTCAGGCGGATAAGCGGCTGGGGAATCAGGCAGGTCATCTGCACCGATATTGAAAAGGACGGCACCATGGAGCAGCCCAACCTGAAGACCATGGAACTGCTCCTTTCTTTACTGCCTGATGATGCGTTCCTGATTGCCGCCGGGGGAGTATGTTCTCCCGGGCATGTAAGGACCCTGGCAAAACGCGGTGTCAGCGGTGCAGTAGTCGGCCGGGCCCTGTATGAAGGAAGGTATGGCATGGAGGATTTCCTGAATGCTGGCTAAGCGGATTATACCCTGCCTGGATGTGGCTGAGGGAAGGGTCGTCAAGGGCATTAATTTTGTCGGCCTCAGGGATGCCGGAGACCCGGCGGAACTGGGGGGCAGGTACTACCGGGAGGGTGCTGATGAACTGGTCTTCCTGGACATAACCGCAACTGTGGAGAATCGACGGACCATGCTGGAATGGGTGAGGAGGGTCGCGGACACCATCTTTATCCCCTTTACAGTCGGAGGGGGCATCAGCAGCAGGGAGCAGGTCCATGAACTGCTGCGGGCCGGGGCGGATAAAGTGTCAGTTAACAGCTCTGCCGTCAAGAATCCCGCCCTGGTGAAAGAGTGCTCCAGGGCCTTTGGTTCGCAATGCATCGTCGTGGCAGTTGATGCCAAGAGGAGCGAAGACGGCTGGGAAGTCTATGTGGGAGGAGGCAGGTGGCCGACCGGCAGGGACGCGGTTGAGTGGATCTGCGAAGCCGAACAGCTGGGCGCCGGAGAGATTCTCCTGACATCGATGGATTGCGACGGAACCAAGGACGGCTATGACCTGGAACTCCTGCACCGGATTTCGGAGCTGGTCAGGATTCCGGTGATTGCCTCCGGCGGGGCGGGCTCCCCGGAGCATCTCCTGGAAGGCTTTGTCAAAGGCAAAGCGGACGCGGTGCTTGCCGCAAGTATCTTCCATTACCAGGAATACACTATTCGTTCTGTAAAGGAATACCTGCGGGATCATGGGGTGACCGTCAGGCTTTGAATTCGGATCGGCTGGAATAGCGGAAAAGAGGCAGGATCTCATGGAAAAGAATGGAACTGGTCTGGAATTTTTGAAGACCCTGGAAGAGCTTATCAAGGACAGGCGCAAGTGTCCTGTAGAGGGATCATATACCAACCAGCTGTTTGATAAAGGGATACCGGAAATTATCCGCAAAGTGGGGGAAGAAGCTGTCGAGGTGATGGTTTCCTCCATGGAGTCACCCGAGCGCACCGCCTCTGAGGCGGCGGACCTCCTTTACCATCTCCTGGTGCTGCTGGTGGAACAGGGCCTTTCCCTGGATGACGTGGTCCTGGAGCTGGAAAAGCGTCATGGTTCAGGGCCCCGGACAGGGCGGGGCTGACTCCCTCCCAATAACGCGGCAGCCCGGGTTTTTCAGTCCCGATGTCTCTGTCCTGCAATAATCTGTCCTCATTCCAGGCAACAAGGAGCCATTAACCGTCTCATGATTGGTCTTGAATACAGGAGGCTGCAGCTCAGGTTTTTGTGGGAAAGAAGGTTTTCCAGCAAGGACTTCCTTCGTTTCCGCTGCAATATCTGCGGAAACGCAACCCTGGCCCCGGTACCTGAAATCACCAGCCGGGAGGCCCCTTCCTGCTGTTATTGCGGGTCCAGCCTCAGGTTACGCTCCATCATCGCGGCCCTCTCCCTTGAGCTTTTCGGCGAGATAAAAACCATACCCGAAATGCCGGAACGAAAGGACCTTGCGGGAATAGGGCTCAGCGACTTCAGGGTCTACGCCCGGCCCCTGAGGAAGAAGTTTTCCTATACCAATACCTTTTACCACCGGCGTCCCCGGCTTGACATAATGAAGCTGAAGGATGAGCTTAAGGGAACCGCCGATTTCGTGATCAGCAGCGAGGTGTTTGAGCATGTTCCGTATTGACTCTTCATATACGATCACGATGCGCAGGCCTTCTTCATCCCCTGAATCCCTGAGAAGTGGTGACCGATCCTTTCATTCCGGCAGCCGATGAGCGTGCCGGTAGGCGATTATCCTGACCTTTTCCAGTGTCACCAGGCCCTCTTCGATCAGGCCGTCGAGTTCCGGGAGGAAGGCCTCGATTTTGTCCTCCGCATCAACGATTTCAACCACCACAGGGAGGTCCTCGGACAGCCGCAGCACCTTGGAGGTGTGAATGCGGCTGGTGGCACCAAAGCCCAGGAAGCCTCGTAATACCGTAGCCCCGGCCATTCCCCGCCTCCGGGCTTCACGCGTTATGATTTCATACAGGGGCTTGCCTTCGGCCTTATCGCTTTCACCGATAAAAATCCGCAGCAACAATGCTTCTGATGGGAGCTTCATCTTTTCCTCCTTTAGTCCTTAGCTCGTGCCGGATTCCAATGGGCGGGAAGCAAGCCGCCCATGGCCCGGCATTGCCGAGGAACCGCGGGTTTTCGGGACACTTCCGGCATATCAGAGTTTATACCATTCGGCCGAGCGCCGCACCTGCAAAGAGTGCCGCGAATCCGATTACATTCTGGATTGTAAGGTTCATGCCCGCGTACATCCACTCCGAGGAACGCATCAGCTCGCTTGTTTCAAGTATCAGGGTTGAAAAAGTGGTAAAAGCCCCCATGAAACCTACAAGGATTATGGTCCTTGTTTCACCGGATACGGGCCAGCGATTCTCGAATAGAGACCATAAAAAACCTGCCATGAAACAGCCTGTGATGTTGACGGTCAGGGTTCCCCAGGGGAAAGAAGAGCCGATGAAGCGATGTACGAAACCTGCCAGCCCGAAGCGAGAAAGCGTGCCGAGGGCACCGGCAAGGGCCAGGAACAGCATTTTGTGGATCATGGTTGAGTCCTCTTTTCAGTTGCAGTGAGCATTTTCAGTCAAATTTCAGGCATGCAGAATGCTCCGCATGGAGGCGGGCTGCAGGCTTGCCTATGGCTCCCGCCCCCAGGCCTGAACCTGCGGCGCAGGAGTCATCAGCCCTCTGCGGGCGGTTGTACAGGGGACTCCATCCCTGGGACCGGTTAATCATATAACTGAAGTTCGGGGAGTTCAAGTCCGTCCTTTCCAGGAGGTTCTCCATTTTTCGCGGGTAAGAAGGATTTTAAATCGGGGTCGGCGTCGGTATCGAAAGAATGATGAGCCGGACCTGAATCTTTGGGGTCCAGGCAGCCGGCCTGAAATGGTCTAATGGAACCGGACACCTTACAATTAAGACAAACGAAGAATAGAGAGGTGTTCAATGAGAACAAGGCCAAGCTACACAAGGCAGTTTAAGAAAGATGCAGTAACTCTGGTGACGGAACACCAGTACAGCTGTGATGAGGTGGCCCGCCGTCTGGACGTAGATCGATCTACCATTTATAGATGGGTCAACCAGTATGAGGAAGGAGGAAAAGGAAGTCTGGGAAGAAAACAGACAACCCAGGATGAATTCAAGCAGCTGGAGAAGGAAAACCAGCGTTTAAAGATGGAGAACGAAATATTAAAAAAAGCAGCGGCCTACTTTGCGAAAGAGTTGAAATGAGATACCCGTTTATCCGGCAGCAAAGTAAGGCCTATCCCATCAATGTTCTATGTCGAGTGATGAGAGTATGCCGGAGTTGTTTTTATGAATATTTGAAGCGCTGTAAAACTTCAAAAAGAGATCTTCAACAAGAAGAGTTGGAGTCTCGTATTCAGGCAATTTTCCTTGCTTCAGGAAAAACCTATGGGTCGCGAAGGATATCCAGGGATCTGCGAAACAAAGGACGACAGATTGGCCGTTATCGGGCCCGAAGCTTAATGAAAAAGCTAGGGTTAAAGGTTAGACGCAAAAAGAGATACATAGTTACTACTGACAGTAACCACTCTTATCAGGTTGCTCCTAATTTGCTTGATCGGAAATTTGATGTGGATCAGCCCAACCTGGTTTGGGCGTCAGATATCACTTATATCCGAACTGATGAAGGTTGGTTGTATCTCGCCATTGTCATGGATCTATATTCTCGGCAGATAGTCGGATGGAATATGGATAAAACAACAAGAGCTGTACTGGCCTGCGATGCTTTGATGATGGCTATTAAAAGAAGATCTCCAGGAGCTGGAGTTATGCATCATTCCGACAGGGGCATCCAGTATGCCTGCGATCAATATCAGGAATTACTGGAAAAATATCAGTTCAGGGTCAGTATGAGCCGTAAAGGAGACTGTTGGGACAATGCGCCAGTGGAAAGGTTTTTTAGAAGCCTTAAATCTGAAAGGCTAGCCTTTCAGAGATTCCCCTCCAGGCAGTCAGCTAGATTGGAGGTCCTAGATTACATTACTTATTACAACATTGACAGAATCCATTCCTATCTCGGCTATTTAAGCCCGATGAAATTTGAAAGAAATTCGATGTTGGCAGTCGCGTAATTTTGTGTCCGGCTTTACTTGACCACTTCAGCTGGAGATTCGACCCCGATAGCGATAGCGACCCCGACGCCGAGATGTGATGA
>CAZOGT010000078.1:0-10887 GCA_964579015.1 uncultured Acidobacteriota bacterium
CTGGCAGCCTGAAATCGGCGGCGGCCCCCGCGGTATCTTCAGCATTCCGCGCGAGCTGACCATGACCCCGACTTCAACTTCCAACATGCAGAACTCCATGGCAGGCTTCCTGCTTGGCACTTACACCGGATGGAACAAGAGCCTGCAGTGGGAAGTCATGACCATTCGTGAATGGCAGCACGCGCTTTACGTGCGCGACCGCTGGCAGGTAAGCGACAAGCTGACCCTGACTCTCGGCCTGCGCTACGAGTACTTCCCGCTGGTAAGCAGGGAAGACCGCGGCATGGAAGTCATTGACTGGCCGACAGTCTTCTCCGGCGGGCCGATGAAGCTCGACCTCGACAACAATGTCGAAGTCAGCAACACCATGTTCGCCCCCCGTTTGGGAATGGCTTACAGGATCTCCGATAATGACGTGCTGCGCATGGGTTACGGTATCACCAACAACCCGCTGCCTTTTGCCCGTCCCCTTCGTGGATTCTATCCGCTGACCTATGCAGGGTCTGACTCCACCAACAACTCCTACACTCCTTACGGAACCTTCACCGGGACCGGAATCCCCTTCTTCGAGGGCCCGTCCCTGGCCGAAGGCTCGGTAATCATTCCTGGAAACGCAATGCAGCGGTCGATGCCTTATGACAAGATCAACCGCGGCTACATCCAGTCCTGGAATGTCATGTACGAACGGAAGTTCCCGGCTGATTTCGTAGTATCCCTGGGATACGTCGGAACCCAGACCGTACGTTCTCTTGCTGATAACCAGCAGAACTGGTCGAAGCCGGGAACCGGTGTTGCCGGCAGGCCTTTCAATACACCGGCCTATGACAACCGCACAGCCAGTACCGCATACTGGGATGGATGGCTCGGAGCCAACTATCACTCACTGCAGATCGCGGTCAACCGCCGGTTCGTGAACGGCCTCTTCATGAAGGGCGCCTACACCTATTCCAAGGCCATCAACAGAACCGATGATGACGGTTGGGCCGGCCTGAGCTGGAATGACCCCGGGCTGCTTGACAGGAACCGTGCCAATGCCGGTTACAACAGGCCGCACGTATTCCAGTGGGCCACCCTGTACGCGCTGCCCTTCGGGCAGGACAGCGACAATGCCGCGGCCGTGATCCTGAGGAACTGGCAGATCAACGGAGTCTTCTCCGCCAACTCCCAGTCCAACTCGAGTATCGGTGCCAGCGGCGCCAACCTGAACGCCAGCTGGAACTCCCAGACTGCAGACCAGGTGGGTGAGATCACCAACCTCGGCAACATCGGTATTGAAGGGACCTACTATGATCCCAGCGCCTTCGCGCAGCCGACCCAGATTCCTGGCGTTGACTGTACGGATTATGACTGCTACGGCACCTCCGGGCGCAATATCCTCCGCGGTCCCACATGGGTCAACCTCGACCTGTCACTGTTCCGTACCTTCAACGTTACGGAATGGCTGTCATCCGATTTCCGCGTCGAGGCCTTCAACGTAACCAATACACCGCACTTCAGCAATCCAAACACGAGTGTGACTTCTTCCAACTTCATGAAGATCCTTGGAACCGACGGCAATGCTCCGGCAAGGTCGATCAGGTTCGGGCTCAAGTTCAAGTGGTAGAATCGGTGTAATTAAATTCGGGCGGCTCACAGCTGCCTGGAATGAAAAAGGCAGGGCTTCGGCCCTGCCTTTTTTATTGACGATTGTGGCATAAGCTTCCAGCTTATGAATTCGCCATTCGCCATTGTGGCATAAGCTTCCAGCTTATGAATTTTCCATTTGCCATTCGAAATTGGCATTTTCAGGCGCGCAATCCCTGCCGTCCACCTAGTCCACTCAGTCCACCTCGCCCATGCAGTCCATCGTGCGCGCCCTTCGGGACCGGTTGGATATGAGTACGAAAGTTTGAATCAAAACAGGATGGCTGTCTAACTTTTTGAATTCTCTCCAGGCTGTAGTTCAGGGACCTTCCCGTTTCCGTTCAGGGATCCAACTCTCCGAATTTCACCCTGTAGAATTCGTCGAGCATGTCGGTGAGCCTGGAAGCATCAGGATATGAAAGCCTGAACCTTTCAAGCTTTTCCCTGCATTCCCGTGAGTCATGTCTTCCCTCTATCAGGGGAAAGAGGGCCTCCAGGTAGCAAAGCAGGAATTTCTCCGGGGCATCTGCTCCGGAGAATCGCTCGGAGACCTGGACCGGCCGTTCCTTCTTCATGCCTCAGGCCCTCTCCTGGAGCCGAAGGTTGGGGTCTGCAGGCAGGTCCCAGGGATCGGATTGTCCGGAGCGGAGGCGGTAATATGCCGCGGCAGCTATCATGGCGGCATTGTCCGTTGTCAGGGCCTTGTCCGGATAGTAGACCGGAATGTTCCCGGCGGCAAAGTGCTCCCGAATGCGCCTCCGCAATGTTTCGTTGCAGGAAACCCCTCCGGAAATGTGAATTGACAGGGCGGGTCTTTCCTGGAGGCACCTGTCGATGCGGTCAATCAGCTGCCTGATAACAGCTTCCTGGAAACCGGCAGCCAGGTCCAGGATCGGCGCGGGAATTTCCTGCCGATGCTCAAGAAGACGGGGTTCAAGGCTGTCAAAACCATGATTTTTAAGGTAGCGCAGGGCCGCGGTTTTCATCCCGGAAAAGCTGAAGTCCATGCTTTTGTCACTGAGCCTCGGCATGGTGAAGGCCACTTTATCGGGGTTTCCCAGGGCGGCAAGCTTTTCAATAACAGGTCCTCCGGGGTAACCGGTGCCAAGTCGTTTCGAAAGTTTATCCAGGGCCTCTCCGGCCGCGTCATCCCTGGACTTGGCCAGCAGGCGCCATGCGCCCATTTTTTCGAAATGATACAGGTTGGTATGCCCTCCTGACACGACCAGGGAAAGCGCGGGCAGGGGAAGCTCAGGGTTTTCAAGAAAAACGGAATAAAGGTGCCCCTCGAGATGGTTGATCCCAAGGAAAGGGAGGCCCCTGGAATAGGCAAGAGCCTTGGCATAGGAGAGGCCCACGAGGAGGGCTCCGACCAGGCCGGGGCCATGGGTCACGGCAACGGCATCCAGTTTCTCCCAGCCCAGGGAAGCCTGTTTCAATGATTCATCAACCACGAAACAGATATTGTCGATGTGCTCCCTGCTCGCCAGTTCAGGGACCACGCCCCCGAATTCGGAATGGGTTTTCACCTGGGAAGAGACCACGCTGGAGAGGATATCAGAACCATTCCTTACCACGGCCGCGGCTGTTTCATCACAACTGGATTCAATGCCTAATATATTCATTTCTTTTATTACCATATATAAGGGATTCATTCAGCGGTCCCTTATTTCAGGATGATTTTGTCACCCCGGCCTGCCTGAAGAATGCGGAAATCGATTCCCGGTAGGGCGGGCGGGCGATTCCGTATTCAGTGATTATGCCCGTAATGAGTGATGCCGGGGTCACGTCAAACGCGGGATTTTCAACCAGCGCTCCAGCCGGGGCCATGGTCCTGCCGTTGATCACGGAAACCTCCCTGGTATCCCTTTGCTCGATAGGAATTTCATCTCCCGTGGAGATGTCAGGATCAAATGTGGAAATGGGAGCGGCCACATAGAAGGGGATATTGTGAGCCCCGGCCAGGACCGCGACCGAATAGGTTCCGATCTTGTTGGCCGCGTCTCCATTCGGCGCAACCCGGTCGGCGCCGACAATCACCGCATTGATCCTGCCCTGTTTCATGAACCACCCGGCCATGTTGTCCGTGATCAGGGTACAGGGGATCCTGTCATGGACGAGTTCCCAGGCAGTGAGGCGGGCCCCCTGCAGGAAAGGGCGCGTCTCGTCGGCAAAAACACGGATTGATTTTCCGGCTTCAACCGCCCCCCTGACAACTCCCAGGGCTGTCCCGTATCCTCCCGTGGCCAGGGCCCCGGCATTGCAGTGGGTAAGGACAGTGTCCCCGTCATTCAGGACCTCGCTGCCGTGCTTGCCGATCCGGCGATTGATTTCAATATCTTCTTTCAATATTTCCAGGGACCTGGTGATAAGGGCTTCCTTAAGGGAGTCGAGGGAGCCCTTTCCGGCCATTTCGATAAAAACCTTCTTCATCTGCTCAATCGCCCAGAAGAGGTTTTTGGCCGTGGGGCGGGTTGAGTGGATTATCCGGCAGATATCCTCGAAATCAGATTCGAGGCGCTTGTCAGATTTCAGGTTCTTTACACCAAGAGCAATTCCCATTGCCGCGGCTACGCCGATGGCCGGAGCGCCCCTGATTACCATGGACACGATGGCATCCGCGACTTCCTCCACTGTCCTGTAGGTATTGTAGAGCTCTTCAGACGGGAGGAGCCTCTGGTCAATCATTACAACGCCTTCATCAGTCCATTCGATTGTTTTGATCATCTTTTCAAATTACACGAGAGGAGCTGATTTGACAAGCTGAATTCCCCCGGTGCAGCATTCCCGGTGTTGCTGTAAAATAGGCTGATAGTTTAGAAAATTATTTTTCGGCATAAGTTTATGAATGAAATCCAGAGACTGTTTCCCTACATAAAGCCATATCTGCCGGTGTTGGGCATGGCCGTGATCATGCTGATCATCTGCGGCGCCCTGGAAGCCTTGATTATCGCGCTCCTGGCGCCGATTTTCAATGAATTGGCCCCCGGAGTCGCTTCAGCCGGGGAGACTGCTGACAAGTTCGCTTTCCTCAATGACATGCTGGGGTTGCATGGGGACCAGTATTTTCTGAGGGTGGCTCTTTTTCTGGTGGTATTTTCGCTCTTCAAGGGCGTGCTTCTTTACTTTGCCGACTATTCAATGAACAAGTGCGGTCAGGGGCTGGTGGCCAGGCTGAGGAAAGAGATCTTCGATCATATGCTGAACCAGTCCATGGCCTTTTTTTCCGGTAACCAGACCGGAAAGCTGATGTCCAGGGCGATTACCGACGTGGACAGGCTGCAGGAATCCGTGGGCAAGAGGCTGACTGATTTCGTGAGGCAGATTTTTCTTCTGGTATTTTTCCTGGGCCTTGTGTTCTACGCGGACTGGAAGCTGGCCGCGCTTTCCTTTGCCATTGCCCCCCTGGTCCTCTGGATCACGATGAGGCTGGGCCGCAAAATAAGGGGGGACAGTCTCCAGAGCCAGGAAAGCCTTGCCGAGATTTCCCATGCGCTGCAGGAGACCATAACCGGGCAGAATATCGTGAAAGCCTTTTCGGCCGAAGATTTTGAAAGGGAGAAATTCAGGTCACTCCAGGACAGGCTGGTTCACCTGAATCTGAAGATTGCCAGGATAAGCGCCCTGGGATCTCCCCTGATCGAATTCATTGGATATGCGGCTTTTGTCCCCTTCCTGCTCTACTTCAACTACCAGATGAGCCAGGGGATGAAGCTGGGCGCGTTTGTAGTTTTTGTGGCCGCGCTGTTTCGCCTCTATGAGCCGATCAGGAAGCTGTCCAGGATGCATCTCTACTTTCAGCAGACCCTGGCATCAGCCCAGAGGGTGTTCGATCTCCTGGATACCAACATCCAGGTGACTGAAGCCAGGGACGCCGCCGAATTGCCTCCTTTTCAGGACCGGATCGAGTTCAGGGGCGTGAATTTCCGCTACCCCGGATCAGAGGGAACCGTACTCAGGGATGTCAGCCTGGATATCAGGGCAGGCGAGATTGTCGCTCTCGTTGGCGCGAGCGGAGCCGGGAAAACCAGCCTGGTGAACCTGATACCCAGGTTCTATGACGCGGATGAAGGCAAGATTCTCCTGGACGGACATGATATATCAAGGGTTACGGTTTCTTCTCTGCGCAGCCAGATAGCAATGGTTACCCAGGAAACGTTTCTTTTCAGCGGGACTTTAAGAGAGAACATTGCTTACAGTCAGCCGGACAAATCAAGGGATGACATTGAAGAAGCGGCCCGGGCGGCTTTCATCCACGAATTCATCATGGGGCTTCCTGAACAGTATGAAACCCTGGTGGGGGAGCGGGGGCAGATGCTTTCAGGCGGGCAGAGGCAGAGGATTGCCATTGCCCGCGCAATCCTGAAAAAGGCCCCGATCCTGATCCTGGATGAAGCCACTTCGGCTCTCGACACCGAGTCGGAAAACCTGGTTCAAAAGGCGCTTTATAACCTGATGCAGCATTGTACGACCCTGGTCATTGCGCATCGCCTGTCTACGGTCAGAATGGCTAACCGGATCATTGTGCTCGATAAGGGGATGATCGTTGAGCAGGGTAATCATGAGACCCTTATAGAGGCTTCCGGAGTATACAGGAAGCTTTATGAATTGCAGTTTATTGCCGATGAAGTGCCGCAGGTCGAAGGGTAATGCCCGGGAAGCATTCTCCTTGCGGCCGGGCCAGGATGCCCGCGGTGCACTGGGCGTTGATTTTTTGTTGGACATGGGCGGCGGGTTTCCGGATGAGTGAACCGGACGCGGCACCGGGTTTGCGAGATGTCCAGGTGGATTGCTCAGGGGTGTAACAAGAGAAGGCCCGCTGCAGTGATTGTTGTCAGGGAGGGATCAGGATTATGAAGAGCATGACAGGGTTCGGACACGCAGAGGGTGGCGTGGACCATTTTGAAGTCAGTGTTGACATCAAGACGGTAAACAGCCGTTATTTCGATTTTAAACCCAAACTCCCCAGGGAATTGTCCTCCCTGGAGAGTGACCTGCGGCGCCTGATCCAGGCGACGTTGAAACGGGGGCGTATTGATTTCTACATCGAACTGAAACCTACTGACGGGGGACAGCTTGAAATCAACGGGTCAATGGTGGACTCCTACCTGCAGGCAGCCGGGCAGCTGGGCGCCAGGGGCGTGGGTGGAAGCCTGAGTGTCTACAACCTGATCAACCTTCCCGGGGTACTGGTTTCAACAGTCCATAGAATAGCCTCAGGACATGCGGTAGAGCAGCTGCTGGAAATAGTTGATAAAGCTGTAAGAAGCGTCGATGAGACCAGGTGTTCGGAAGGTGAATCCCTGAAGGCCGACCTGCTTGAGAGGCTGAACATCATCAGTGAGGCAATTCCCGTAATAGAATCATCCATGGGTAATATCCAGGAAATCTTTGAACGAAGGTTTACCCAGAAAATGAAGGACCTTGCCCTGGAGCTGGAGGTGGACCAGCAGAGGCTGGCACAGGAATTGGTGTATTATATTGAAAAATCGGATGTTACCGAGGAGGTTACCAGGCTGAAGAGCCATGTGCGAAGATTCAGGGATTTCCTGGACAGGGGTGCCGAAGAGATGATTGGAAAGAACCTGGATTTCCTGTGCCAGGAAATGAATCGTGAGGCCAACACCATCCTGTCAAAATCCCCGCTTCCTGAGGTAACTGATGCCGCGGTACTGATCAAGGGTGAGATCGAGAGGATAAGGGAGCAGGTTCAGAATGTCGAGTAAGGGCAATTTGATAGTTATCAGTGCGCCTTCCGGCTCCGGGAAGTCCAGTCTGGCGAGTGGGCTTTTCAGGGAGCTTGAAGGATTGGTTTTTTCAGTAAGCCACACTACGAGGCAGCCCAGGAAAGGCGAGAAGAACGGGGAAGACTATTTTTTTGTCGACCGGGACCGGTTTCGTGAAATGGCTGATGAAGGCGCCTTCCTGGAATGGGCGCATGTTTACGGAAACTACTACGGGACCAGCCGCAGTTTTGTTGAACAGATGCTTGCATCCGGCAATGATGTACTGCTTGACATTGACGTGCAGGGAGCTCTTAAGGTAAAAGGGCAGAAACCTGAGGCGCTCATGGTGTTTGTACTGCCGCCTTCCTACCGGGAACTGGAAAACCGGCTGATGAGGCGTGGGCTGGATGACCCCGAGGTCATCAGGAGGAGGCTGCAGATCGCCAATGATGAGATAACCTACTACAAAGAGTACCATTACGTTATCATTAATAAAGATTTGGAAAAATCGATCAGGGAACTCAGGGAAATTGTTCTTGCCGCAAGGGATTCTGCCGGCTGTGAAGCCGGAGGAAACTGGGAAGAAGCGGAATCTGTGGTGCGGACATTTCCCGGGTCCCGGCCCGAAGAATAAGGCGGAGCCTTTTTTATAGAACCGGAGGAATAGATGATTCATAGGATACCAGAGATTTTTGACAGTAAATTCAGGTTTATAGTGGTCGCATCCGAAAGGGCACGGCAGATCCAGGGCGGCGCACCGCCGAGTCTTGATACCGGATCCAGGAAGGCAGCCTATATTGCCATCAAGGAGGTCGAAGCAGGCATGGTGGATTTCGAAATCCTGGAGGAAGCAAGTGAGGATGATGAGCCGCGGGAAGAGGAATAATGAAGGTTATTCTGGCCGTTACCGGGTGCATAGGCGCATATAAAGCCGCGGTCATCCTGAGGCTCCTGCAAAAGGATGGACACCAGGTGTTTCCGGTCATGACCAGGAACGCCGAGCGGTTCATTTCAGCCCTGACCCTGGAGAAGCTCTCCGGCAACAGGGTGGTCTCCAGCCTGTGGGAAGAGGAGAGCGGTGAGGTTGATCATATCGCTTCAGCCAGGCAGGCTGATCTGCTGCTGGTAGCGCCGGCGACCGCCAATATCCTGGCCAAGTTTTCAGCCGGCATAGCGGACGACTTTCTTTCAACACTATTCCTGGCCTTTAACGGACCGGTGTTCATCGCCCCGGCGATGAACAGTGCCATGTGGCGGAATGCGGCCACGCGGGAAAACTGCAGGACGCTTGAGTCGCGGGGCGTCAAGCTGATCGGGCCCGGAGAGGGTTACCAGGCCTGTGGAGAGGTGGGGCCCGGAAGGCTTGCCGAGCCGGAAGAAATCTCGGGTGCCGTCATGGAGTTTTTTCAGAAGTCCCGCGGGCTGACAGGGAAAAGGGTGCTGGTAACGGCCGGCCCGACCATCGAGGACCTCGATCCCGTGAGATTTCTTTCCAACCGCTCGAGCGGACGCATGGGTTACGCGGTAGCTGCTGAAGCCGCGTCCCGCGGCGCTGAAGTCCACCTGGTCTCAGGGCCGGTTGACATCGCCGCTCCCCCGGGAGTCATCCTTCACAAGGTGCGATCAGCCGCGGAGATGGCCGAAGCTGTCTTTGAAGCCTTTCCGGGCATGGACGTGGTGGTCAAGGCCGCGGCTGTTTCAGATTACTCCCCGGTCAGTGTCTCGCGGGAAAAGATCAGGAAGAGTTCTGAGAAAATAGTAGTTGAGATGGCCAGGAACATTGACATCCTGGGAGAACTGGGCAGGAGAAAAACCTCTCAGTTCCTGGTTGGATTTGCGGCTGAATCGGAGAACCTGGAGGAAAACGCCAGGCGCAAACTGGACGAAAAGTCTCTGGATTTGATAGTGGCGAATGATATCACTGCCGATGGGACTGGGTTTGCGTCGGAGGATAACCAGGTGATGATCCTGGACAGGGGGAATAACAGGATTGACCTTCCCCGGAGCCGCAAAGAGGTAATTGCCGCACGCATCTGGGATTGTATTGAGGAGTCGATTCATTTGAGGGACTAGGCCCGCGCACTGGTTTCCATTGATCAGGAATCTTTACACCTGCGGCATAAGGCGCCTGGGTTTTTTACGGATTTTCCCGGAAAAGAGAGTTATGTTGAAAAGTGGATTTGCAGCTATAGTCGGACGTCCCAATTCAGGTAAATCGACATTGTTGAACCTCCTGATAGGGACCAAGGTCTCTATTGTCAGCGATAAACCGCAGACTACCAGGAACCGTATCCTGGGCGTTTATACTTCAGAAGACGCCCAGATAGCCTTCGTCGATACCCCGGGAATACACCGGCCCGGGTATAAAATGAATGTCCGGATGATGGAACTGGTTCGTGAGGCCATGAGGGATGTCGATGTTCTCCTGCACATGGTTGATATCTCTGATAACTATGGAAAAGGAGAGGAGTTTGCCCTGGAAATGGTGCAGAAATATCACAAGCCCAGCATACTTCTGCTCAACAAGATTGATCTTGTTAATAAAGGCAGGCTCCTGCCCATCATAGAGAAGTACTCGGAAAAGGGTTTCTACAGTGAGATCATTCCGATCTCCGCCAAGAAGGGGGATAATCTCCAGAACCTGATCGGGAAGATATCCGCCTTTCTTCCTGAAGGGGAACTGATCTATCCGGATGATTATTTTACGGACCAGCAGGAGAGGTTCATGGTCAGTGAGGCGATCAGGGAAAAAGTCCTGCTCAAAACCAGGAAGGAACTGCCCTATTCAACTGCCGTGCAGGTTGAGGCGTTTGACGAAAGCAGGCGTTCAGAAGGACTCATAGTAATCAGCGCTTCAGTGGTAGTGGAAAAACTTGGACAGAAGAAAATTGTTATCGGCCGGGGCGGCCAGATGATCAAACAGATTGGAACTGATGCCCGCAAAGATATACAGAAGATCCTGGGAGTAAAAAAGGTTTTCCTTGAACTCAATGTGAAGGTTATTCCCGGGTGGCGTGACCAGGATTTTGTGCTCCGGGATATCGGGGTAAATTGATCAGCGGAAAATCCTTATTATGGACAGGAAACATCTCCTAACTGACCAGCTTGAATTCTATCGTGACCTGGGCGTGACTCATTTGAACCTCGGCGTTCCCACCGCTGAGAGCCTGGAAGCAGGAATCAGGGAGTGTGAACGGTGTGAATTCAGTGCCGGGCGGAAGGGATATAACTCGGGAAGCGGGTCCCTGGAAGCTGATCTGATGTTTATCGTTGACGCCCTTTCAGAAGAGGATGTCAAGGCTGGAGAACCTCTCAGCGGAGAAGCCGGGGAGTTGCTGCGCAGGATAATAAGGGCTATTGAACTGGATCCCGGCGATGTTTTTGTAACCAACGCAGTCAAGTGCTGCCCCGGAAACCTGAGAAAACCATCTCCCGCGGAAATTGATGCCTGTCGCCCCTGGCTTATGAAACAGGTGAGCCTGGTGAACCCACTGGTCATTGTTCCCCTCGGAAATGTCGCCGCTCATTCTGTCCTCTC
>CAZOGT010000079.1:0-755 GCA_964579015.1 uncultured Acidobacteriota bacterium
GCCTCTAAGGGCCACGGCCTGCATAACTTCGGGTACCCCGTGTCCCGCCGCCTCCCTGGCAAAAAAGTATACTATCGGGCCAAGAAGAAGGCCTCCGATGGCCGGAAGGACAACAACATGATACCTTCCCATGAAATCAAAGAGCAGATACCTGCCAACGTCAAACGCCAGCCAGTGAAAAAAATCAATCATGTGGCGAAAAGCCAGGGAACCGAATCCCGTACCCAAACCGACAAGCAATGAAATGGACATCAGCACAGCCATCTCTGGAGGACGGTGCTCACTCAAATACTTTTTAACACTCCCAACTGCTAAACCCACTCTATTTTTTCCATGTTGACTGGCTTATCGGATCGCTTTACCGCGGTTCTCCATTTGCCTGCGTGAGAAGATTATCTTAGCATTTTAGGGCTTGAAATGGTTTCTGTACAGTCTTCCCGGAACTCTGGAGCTGCCGCGGCCGTGACACCTGCGATATGCATGCAGACAAGAGCTTGCGGATCAGGCCTGTTCTGCAATTGCACCCTCCCCCCTGGTTTTGAATTCATTTTCTTCGGTGAGGCTTGACTAAATCAGCGCAAAAACCTATTCTGCTCGGATGGCAAAGGCAAATAAAATCTGGAAAAACGGAAAATTAATAAATTGGGACGATGCCAACATCCATGTAATGACCCATGCCCTCCATTACGGCACCAGCGTTTTCGAGGGTATCAGGTGCTATAAGACAGCCCGAGGCTCTGAAGTATTTCACCTCC
>CAZOGT010000079.1:791-10783 GCA_964579015.1 uncultured Acidobacteriota bacterium
AAGCATGTGGAAAGGCTTTACAACTCAGCCAGGATATACCGGATGGACATACCGTTCAGCCAGGATGAATTCCGCGAAGCGATCCTCGAGACGATCAGGGCCAATGAACTGGAGCATTGCTACATCAGGCCCATTGTTTTCAGGGGTTCCGGTCCAATGGGGGTTAATCCGCTGAACAATTCCGTCGAATCCTATATCGCGGTCTGGGAATGGGGCAAATACCTGGGGGATGAAGCCATCGAACAAGGCGTGGACGTTTGTACTTCCAGCTGGCAGAGGTCAGCCCCAAATACCATTCCGACCATGGCTAAAGCCGGCGGAAATTACCTGAACAGCATCCTGGTCAAGATGGAAGCCCTGCTGAACGGATATTCCGAAGGAATCGCCCTGGACAGCAATGGATACGTCAGCGAAGGAAGCGGCGAGAACATATTCGTGATCAAGGATTCGGTAATCTGGACTACCCCGGTCGCAGCCGCAATTCTTCCAGGGATAACCAGGGGATGCGTGATCAGGATTGCTGAAGAACAGGGTTACCGGGTCAGGGAAGAATTCATCCCCCGGGAAATGCTTTACATCTCCGATGAGGCGTTCCTGACCGGCACTGCGGCTGAGATTACCCCGCTCCGTTCAATCGACAAGATACAGATCGGCCTTGGCAAACGAGGACCTGTCACCGGAAAGCTTCAGTCCGCATTCTTCGACTACGTGGAAGGCAGGACTGAAGACCGCTGGAACTGGATGACCAGGGTCGATTAAGCGGTTTTCCAACAATAAACTGCAGGTCCTTCAGAACTGCGTCTTTCCGGGGCGGAAGGCCTGTGCTTCACCTTAACTAAATGAGTACCAGGAATTCCGGTTTGAATCCAAGGATCTATAATTCAGCCCTGAAACTGCTTTCCCTCAGGGCCCACGGCACTGAAGAACTGCGCCGAAAGCTGCTGAGAAAAGGAGAGGCTCAAGAAGTCGAGGAAGTAATCGCCGAACTGTTAAAGAAAAGGTACCTTGATGACCTGGAATTCGCTTTCCTGCGGGCCCGTTCCGCCTGCATCAACAAGCGCTGGGGAAGGCTGCGGATCTCGCTGGATTTAAAGAACCTGGGTGTGGATGATAGAATAATCGAAATCTCGCTGGAAAAGGTGCTGGCTGAACTGCCTGAAGAAGAAAACCTGCGGAAGGTAATCAGCATCTACCAGAAGCTGCGCGGCAAGCCCGCCACAATAAAGGATGTCAAAAAACTGTTCGACCATTGCATCAGGCTCGGATATGCGCCTGAATTGGTAAGGAACCAACTGGACAGCCTGTTTGCATCAGTATCTTGGGACTGAATATGAAAAGCTCAAACGAAATTCGTGAAGCGTACCTGAAATTCTTTGAAGATAAAGGCCATAAAAGAG
Organism: uncultured Acidobacteriota bacterium; assembly: GCA_964579015.1. Classification (GTDB taxonomy): domain Bacteria; phylum Acidobacteriota; class UBA6911; order RPQK01; family JAPXNP01. Next base: position 2,189 of record CAZOGT010000079.1, read on the forward strand.
TAAAGAGCGGAGCCCTGGTCCCGAAGGATGACCCTACCCTGCTCTTTACCAATGCCGGAATGAACCAGTTCAAAAACATGTTTCTGGGTGCGGATAAAAGAGAGTATACACGGGCCACAACCAGCCAGAAATGCATGCGGGTCAGCGGTAAGCACAACGACCTGGAAACAGTAGGCCGGACTCCCCGTCATCATACTTTTTTTGAAATGCTTGGAAATTTCTCTTTCGGGGACTATTTCAAAAAGGAGGCTATTGAATTTGCCTGGGAGCTCTGTACGGAAGTGTACGGTCTGGACCGGGACAAGCTGATAATAACTGTATATGAAGAAGATGAGGAAGCATGGGACCTCTGGAAAAACCACATGGGCATTTCTGAAGACCGCCTCTACCGTTGCGATGCCGCGGAGAATTTCTGGGCCATGGGCGATACCGGTCCATGCGGACCCTGCTCCGAGCTTCATTACGACCTGGGTGAACGGATTGGAGATACTACCTCAAGGTTTGGCGATGAATGCAATCGTTTCGTGGAAATCTGGAACCTGGTCTTCATGCAGTTCAACCGGGATGAATCAGGAAAGATGACACCCCTGCCCCGGCCCTCAATCGATACCGGGATGGGCCTGGAGCGAATTGCCTGCGTGATGCAGGGTAAGGCCAGCAATTACGAAACCGATCTTTTCCAGCCGATCATTGCAGAGGCCTGCCGTCTGACCGGGGCCTCATACGGAACATCTCCTGAACAGGACACCAGCCTGCAGATTCTGGCTGACCACAGCCGGGCCTGCATGTTCCTGATTGACGATGGAGTTGTCCCTGGTAACGAAGGCCGAGGATATGTCCTGAGAAAGATCCTCCGCAGGGCCATCCGTCACGGGCGTGCCCTCGGAATTGATTCGCCCTTTATCTTCACCCTTACTTCCCTGGTGGCTGAGCTGATGAAGGGAGCTTACCCGGAATTGCTGAACAGCCGTGATTATGCTGCCACAGTTGTCAGAAATGAAGAGGAGAAATTCAGCGCTACCCTCAGCCATGGGTTGAGTATCCTGGAAGAAATGTTTGAGAACCTGGCAAAACGGAATGAAAAACTGGTCCCGGGCAAGGAACTGTTCAAACTCTATGACACGTTCGGATTCCCCTTTGATCTTGCCAGCGAAATAGCTGAAGAAAAAGGGTTTTCCATAGACGAAGAAGGATTCGGAAAAGAGCTCGAGATCCAGAGGGAACGAGCCCGTGCCAGCTGGAAGGGAACAGGCCATACCATTAACCCGCTTTACCAGGAACTGGCCTCCAGGGAAGGGCTGAAAACGGAATTCACCGGGTATGAATCAATAGCCGATGTCCAGGGGACTGTCAAGTCATTGCTGAAAGACGGAAAGGAGACAGGGCAGCTTAACGCCGGGGAAGATGGGGAGGTGATTCTGGACCGGACTCCATTTTACGCCGAATCCGGGGGACAGGTAGCGGACACCGGGATCCTGGAATCCCCCCTGGCAAGGGTGCAGGTTACTCACGTCAAACTTCCGGTTTCAGACCTCCGCGTCCACGAGGTGAAGGTATTGCAGGGTGAACTGAACCAGGGCGACACCGTGTCAATGACAGTTGATGCTGAATCGCGATCCTCAACCGCCGGCAACCACACCTCAACCCATCTTCTGCAGGCAGCCCTGCGGGAGGTGCTTGGCCCTCACATCAAGCAGGCGGGATCCATGGTCGCCCCTGAAAGGCTCCGGTTTGACTTCACCCACTACAAAGCACTCTCCGAATGGGAAATTCAGCAGGTGGAAAAAATTGTCAATGAAAAGATCCGCGACAACATCAGTGTCCTTACCGAGATCCAGGACCTGGATGAAGCTGTAGAAAATGGGGCTACTGCTCTTTTCGGAGAAAAATATGACCAGAAAGTCAGGGTTGTCTCAGTTCCAGGGTGCAGCAAAGAGCTCTGCGGCGGGACTCATGTCAGCCGTACCGGGGACATTTCGATATTCAAGATAGTCAGCGAAACCAGCATCTCAGCCGGAGTCCGCAGAATTGAAGCCATTACCGGCGCCAGAGCGGTCGCCAAGTTTATCGAGGATGAACGGATTCTCCGAAATCTCTCCTCCCGCCTGAATGCCAGGCCCGGGGATCTTGAGGAATCGGTCTCCGAGCTGGTGAACAGCCTGAGGGAAGCTCACAAAGAGATTGAAAAGATGCAGGTGCAGCTGGCCCAGCAGTCTGCAGGTGACGCCTCTTCCGAAACCCGGGAAGTAAAAGGGCTGAAGGTCATATCACGCGAGGTAAAAGGAGCTGACCGCAACACCCTCCGGCAGGTGGCCGACGATATCCGCAACCGTATCCAGTCAGGGATTGTGGTGCTGGGAGCCTCTTCCGCAGGCAAAGCCAATCTGCTGGTCATGGTAACAAGGGACCTGACCGAACGGATCAGGGCCGATGAACTGGTACGCCCGATAGCCAGACGCGTCCAGGGCGGAGGAGGCGGCAAGGCGGACATGGCGGAAGCCGGAGGCAAGAATCCAGCAGGCCTGCAAGATGCCCTGGAAAGTGTCTATTCCGAAGTTGATGCGCTGCTGAAAGACTGAGACGCATCAAAAAAAATCAGATCAGACTCTTTTCCAGGTCACCTGTTTGTTTTAAGATACAGGGAAAATTCCGAATTTCTGGTACTATGAATACTGTTAGCGGAGACCCTTATTACCTGTATTCCCTGTCCATATGGGCAATCCTGTTCACTGGCGGGATCCTCCTCTAGTCCAGGCATTTCATCTCCATTCTTTTCAGCGGTTTCCTGGCTTTGCCCCAATCTCTCCTGAGTTATCTGCTGGTCCCGGTTTATTGGAATCCTGATATGTCTCTCCTTTTTGGGTTTGTGGGGGCGGAAGATCTTATTTTCAGTTTTTTAACCGGCGGTGTGGTCTGGATAAGCGTTTTGGCGTGCTTTTTTCATAAAACCCCATCAATCGAAATATCACCGAAATCGATTTTTCTACGTTTTCTTGCCTGTGCTGCTTTTGGGGTAGCCGGCACAACTTTTCTCTTTTTTATCGGGCTTAAAAGCATGCTCAATCCGATCATAATTATGGTGCTGTGGATTTTTATTGTCCTGCTGTTCAAGAAAAACTACTTCAGGCTTGCCGTTGCCGGTTCCTTATCGTTCCTGGTTCTTTATGGCCTTGGCTTCAAGCTGAGCATCCTGCTGTGGCCGGAATTTATTTCATTCTGGAATATGGAGACACTATCCGGCATCTTTATGGCGGGAATCCCCCTTGAAGAATTAATATGGGCATTTCTCTATGGGGGTTCCTGGAGCCTCGGTGTTGCATTCATCCTCCGGGTCAAAGAAGCCCCGGAGTAAGTCAATTCTCTCCCGTCATTTGACGCCGGCGTATATTTTCACCCTTTTATTTATTAGAATCTTTAAAAGGACATCCTGGATGACTGGCACAGGGAACAATCATAGAATTACCAGGAAAGGAAGACGGTCTTGCCCCTTGTAAAGATGCTCGGATTGAAAAAAGACGAGGTTTACAGCCTGCTTTTCTCAGCCCTGTATTTCTTTTTTGTCCTGGCGGCCTACTACATATTAAGGCCGATCCGTGATCAGGCTGCTGTAGCCGGGGGAGTCCACAATATACCCTGGCTATTCACCGCGACCCTCACTGTCATGCTGATAGCCAATCCGGTTTTTTCCGCCCTGGTGGGAAAACTGACCCGCAGGCATTTTGTTCCTATCAGCTACAGGTTCTTTGCTTTCAATATCCTGGTTTTCTTCTTCCTCTTCCTCTATTTTGAGGCATCAGATTCAATATGGGTCGGCAGGTTTTTCTATGTCTGGACGAGCGTGTTCAACCTGTTTGTAGTCTCTATTTTCTGGGCCTTCATGGCCGATACATTTTCCACGGCTGAAGGCAAGAGGCTCTTCGGCCTGATTGCCGTAGGCGGCACCATGGGAGGCATTGCCGGCTCAGCGATTACCGCAACCCTCAGCAAAGCCCTGGGGCCGGTCTATCTTCTCCTTATTTCCGCCTGCCTCCTGGAACTCGCGGTGCAGTGTTTCAAGAGACTGCTGAACGAAAAAACTGACGCCGGAATTCCCGGTCATTCCGTTGCCTCACCGGGACAGACGGACAGGAACCATTATTCTGAAGATCCTTCTGTTCCGATGGGCGGAAAAATTACCGCCGGCATCAGCAACATCCTCAAGTCAGCCTACCTGAGCGGAATATCAGGCTTCCTGCTTCTCTATACAGTGCTGGCTACTTACCTTTATTTTCAGCAGGCCCAGATCTTTGATTCTCATTTCACCGACGCCGCTTCAAGGACCGCCGCCTTTGCCGGTGTCGACCTGGCCGTAAACATATTGACTCTCCTGACCCAGATCTTCCTCACCGGAAAGATCATCAGGAAATTCGGGGTTGGGGTATCCCTCGCCATCCTGCCCGCAGTATGCATTCTGGGATTTCTCTGGATGAGCTTCGCCCCAGGAATTACTGCCCTGGTCGTTTTCCAGGTGCTGCGGAGGAGCAGCAGCTACGGAGTCTCCCATCCTGCAAGGGAAACCCTTTTTACGGTATTGAGCAGGGAGAATAAGTACAAGGCTAAAAACTTTATTGACACCTTCGTATACCGGCTTGGAGACCAGCTTGGGGCCTGGAGCTGGGCCGCCCTCTCCGCACTCGGCCTTGGAGTTGCCGGGGTAAGCATGGTGGCCTTTCCCTTGAGCATAATCTGGCTCTCCCTGTCATTATGGCTTGGAAAACGCATGCAGCATCCGGACGGCTATTGAAAAGAGTCCGCTTGGCAGGCAGGGGTCTCCGGGTAGCGGGCTCTTTTCAGTAATGCCTATTTCATACTGGAGGAGAAATCCGGATTAAGCCCCCTCTTCAGGGGCTGCAGTCCTTCCACTCAATTCCTTGTCAAGAAAAAGTATTCCCTGAGGGCTGTTGCCTACAAGCTCCAGCTTGTCACAGATTCCACCGGCATGCTCCTCTTCTTCCACCTGTTCCTCCACGTACCAGAGCAGGAACTGTCCTGAAGCGTAATCATTTATTTCATTGGCCAGCTTAACAAGTGAATTGATCCGCCCGGTGATGTACTGCTCATGCTCGAGCGCCCCCTTGAAAGCAGCAAGGGGGGAATCCCATTCAAAGGTCGGCTTCTCAATCTTGTCCAGGACTACCCTGCCCCCGCGGGCCTGCACATACCCGATGAATTTCATGGCATGCTCCACTTCTTCCTGGGCCTGCAGCCTCATCCAGTGTCCGAATCCATCCAGATTCTTATCTTCAAAATAGGTGGCCATGGACAAATAAAGATAAGCTGAGAAAAGTTCAGCATTGATCTGCTGGTTATAGGCTTTCTCCATCTTTTTATCTAACATCTTATGCTTCTCCCTTATTTTTTATTGAAAATCTATGCATATTATATTTTTAAAATCGCTAACTTACCGTAAAAACTATAATAAATTCTAATCAAATACCTGATATGGCGGCCCGGCAAAATAGTTTCACTGATTTAAGGACCTATCCTCTGCTCTTTTCAACCTCCCTCCAGAGCCTGAGAAGGTTACCGCCGCAGATCTTTTCTATTTCCTCCCTGGTGAATCCGCGTCTTTCCATCTCGGCCACCAGGTCCCTGTATTTCGAAACGTCTTCCAGGCCTACAGGCACGGAATCGCCGACCCCGTCAAAATCAGACCCAAGTCCGACATGATCTGCTCCGACCAGGCTCCTGACATGGTCAATATGGTCCACCACCCGGCCGAGCGGGACCTCGGGAAGGGGATTCTCCTGCTGAAGCTTCCTGCGGAATTCTACCGCCTCCGGATCGCGCCACCCCAGTTTCTCCTCTTCAAGAAAGTCCCTGAATTTCCGGGAGATCTCCTGATAAGCATCGGCATACTCCTGGTCCAGGAAAGAAGTACAGAAATTAATCTGGATCACTCCTCCCCGGGCAGCCAGTTTCATGATCATTTCATCGCTCATGTTTCTCTCAAGGCCCGGAACAAAATGCCGGCAGGATGAATGCGTAGCCAGAACCGGTGCCTCGGAGAGATCAAGAATCTGGGAAAAAGCATCATCAGAGGCATGGGAGACATCAATCATCATGCCGAGACGATTCATTTCCGCGACAACTTCCCGGCCAAAAGGGCTCAGTCCCTTCCATACCTTTTCGTCATCGAAGGATGAGTCGCATATCTCGTTGTCACGGGAATGGGTAAGGGTTATGTAGCGAATTCCCCGGTTGTAAAAATACTCTACATTTCCAAGGTCTTCCTCCAGGGCAGAGCCGTTTTCTATGCCTATCGGCAGGGAAATCAACCCCTTCTGAAAATTCTCCCGGATATCATCAGGCGCCAGGGCCGGGGCGAACTTATCGGGACTGATTCTTATCGACTCCTCAATATCATCGATCATTTCATTGGCAAGATCAAAGGCTCCTCCTTCCACTCTCATTGCAGGAGAAATATAGACTGCCATAAAGGCGGCATTCAGCCCTCCTTTCCTGGCTTTTTCATAATTGAACTGCCCGGTAGAATCAGCCAGGGTGAACTCTCCATCGGAATCGTGGACCAGCATCGGTGAATCCATGTGAGTATCAAGGATAAGGATCTGATCAGCCAGGCCGGATTCACCGGGACTCTCAGCGGCTGGCTCCTGGGCCGCGCACCCGCAAAGAAAAAGAAGCGCGGAAAACAAAAATGTTAATAAAAAAGCTTTAATCTTCAATTTAATAGACCCCTTAATGTCTTGTAAGTGTTCCATGAGAAGTTAGACCTAATAGTACATCACAGATACTAAATTTTAAATAGCATTCCAGTAGGGGCACCCTTTGGCCATGCAGCAGATTCCCCTGTATTCCCGCCCTGCTATCTGATCTAATAATACCGGGTACCGGAAGGGAGCAGAGCAGCTCTCCCGCTATGCCGTTGTTTTCGAATCAAACAGGAGCTTTACATGAAGAAGACTACTTTTAAAATTGCCTTTTGCCTATACGCATCAATACTTTCAACTGCCTTTCTCCAGGGCGGTGACCGCCCGACGGGGCTGGAATTCGCAACCAGGTCGGAAGTGATCGCGGTTCATGGAATGGCTGCTACCAGCCAGCCGCTGGCAACGGACATAGCCCTGGATACCCTGAAAAAAGGCGGTTCCGCTGTTGACGCGGCCATAGCGGCCAATGCCGCTCTCGGCCTGATGGAGCCAACCGGAAGCGGGCTTGGCGGAGATCTTTTTGCGATCGTCTGGATTGAAAGTGAGCAGAAGCTTTACGGGCTTAATGCCAGCGGGAGGTCGCCAAAGGGACTGACTTTGCAGGAGTTCCAGGACCGGGGGCTGGACATGGTCCCGGCAAGAGGCCCCCTCTCGGTTTCCGTCCCCGGGGTGGTTGATGGATGGTTTGAGCTGCACGAGCGTTTTGGGAAACTGGCAATGAAGGACGTTTTATCCCCTGCCATTGAATACAGCCGCTCGGGATATCCGGTAAGCCGGGTTATTGCCTACAACTGGGAATCGTCTGAATTCCTCGGAGAACACCCCAACTTCGCAGCCACCTTCCTCCCCGGAGGGAAAGCACCGCGCACCGGTGAAATATTCAGGAACCCTGACCTGGCCGACACCCTGGTGAAGATTGCCGAAGGAGGCAGGGATGCCTATTACCGTGGTGAGATCGCCAGAACGATTGACTCATACTGCCGGAGAGTGGGCTGTTTTCTCCGTTATGAGGACCTGGCCAACCACACTTCCGCCTGGGTCGAGCCGGTCAGCACCAATTACCGCGGATATGACATCTGGGAGCTTCCGCCCAATGGTCAGGGAATAGCGGCCCTTCAAATGCTGAATATCCTGGAAGCCTACAACCTTAAGGAAATGGGCCATAATTCCGCCGACTATCTGCATCACCTGGTGGAAGCAAAAAAACTGGCATTCGCGGACAGGGCCAGGTTCTACTCTGACCCGGAGTTTAATGAGCTTCCGATTACAGAACTGATATCCAGGGAATACTCAGATGAAAGGAGGAAACTCCTGGACCCGATGCGGGCAATGAGAGACGTGCCCGCCGGAAATCCCAGGCTTCAGGAAGGTGATACCATCTACCTGACAGTCGCAGACAGAAACCGCAACATGGTTTCACTTATCCAGAGCAATTACCTTGGATTCGGTTCCGGCCTGGTACCGGACGGCCTGGGCTTCGGGTTACAGAACCGGGGAGCTCTTTTCACCCTCGAAAAAGGGCACTTCAACCAGTATGAACCAGGCAAACGCCCCTTCCACACCATCATTCCTGCCTTTGTGACCATGGACGGAAAGCCGTTCATCAGCTTCGGGGTCATGGGAGGGGACATGCAGCCGCAGGGGCACGTTCAAATCCTCTGCAACATCATAGATTTCGGAATGTCCCTGCAGGAAGCCGGCGACGCTCCCAGGTTTCGTCACACCGGGTCACCTCAGCCTACCGGTGCGGAAGCCCAGCCGGGAGGAGGAACATTGAACCTCGAGTCAGGGATTTCTGTCGGGGCCAGACTCCGCCTGATTGAAAAAGGGCACAGGATAGGGTTCATCTCCAATGGTTACGGAGGGTACCAGGCAATCATGTACG
>CAZOGT010000080.1:0-10772 GCA_964579015.1 uncultured Acidobacteriota bacterium
GCCCTGCTGCTGAAACCGGTGAAACAGTAACAAACCGGTTTCATGGCCATACGAATAAAAAAGAACCCGGAGCTTAATGCTTCCGGGTTCTTTTTTATTCGGGGCCGTTATCAGAAGCGACTGTTTTCAAGCCAGATAAACAGGTGATCTGAAGATATCTTTGAGCAGGATGGGGCACAATGGAATCAGATCAGTGATTAACCCGTATTTCTCACCAACATGCTACTGCGGCGGCGAATAACTCAATTGCCGCAGTTTTTTCATGAGCAGGATGCTCATGCCACGGATCAGATTCCGTGGTAGGGGAAAATCTTCTCCTTCACCTCGTCCACTACTTCCTGGACCGCTGGAATTACCATCTCTTTTTCGCGGTCACTGACCAGAACCGCCCTGTCCCTCAAACCTCCGTGCCAGTCGGTACTTTCCATAAACACACCGCCCAGCCCGATATTAAGGTCCTGCAGAAATTCATCAGTCCCGCTGAGGACGCTCCAGGCCAGGGACCAGGCGCGGACTGTATTCTCAACGTTATATCCCCCTCCACCGGTCATCAGCAACGGCTTTCTGAAGCCCAGGAGGTTCTCAATAATCTCAACATAGGCATTGTTGGTAAGCTTCAAATGGGCCAGAGGGTCTCCGGACAGGGTGTCAGCTCCCAGTTCAAAGACAATCACATCCGGATCAAAGGCCCTGATAAGGGGAGGTATGGTTTCCCGGTAGGCATACAAATATGCTTCATCGTAGGTTCCCGGTATAAAGGGCAGGTTCACACTGTATCCTTTTCCCCTGCCCTCTCCTGTTTCATTCGTAAAACCGGTTCCGGGAAAAAGTGTCCGTCCGCTTTCATGCAGGGATATGGTCAGCACGTCATCCCGCTGATAAAAAATGTGCTGGACACCGTCTCCATGATGGACGTCAACGTCAAGATACAGAACCCTTTGCCCTTGTTCCGCAAGCACATAACAGGCCAGGGCCACGTCATTCAGATAGCAGAACCCCGCGGCAAGCTCCGGGCCGGCATGGTGAAATCCCCCGGAGGGATTAAAGGCGAGTTCAACGTCCCCGGACAGCAGCAGCTCAACCCCTTTCAGGGAGGCGCCGCAGGCCATGGCCGGATAGCGGTACATATCCTCAAAGATCGGGCAGTCAGGGCCGCCAATCCCCATATGAAGAGATTCAAACCCGTACCTTCCCTCAGAGGCATCTATCAGGGCATCAAGGTATCTCGGGGTATGAATTTTTTCAAGAACCTCCCGGTCCGCCTCTTCCGGTTCAAATTCCCTCGCAAGGGCACCCCTGGTAAAAATACCCATTGAACGCAGGGTATTCCTGACCTTCCCCGCTCTCCCCGTGTTGAATGGGCACTCCGGGGGATACCTGTATTCTTCGAACCTCGGAGAATAAATGAATGCAGATCTTCGCTCGGTTTCCCCCATTGCTATTCTTTTTGCTCCATCAAATCATATGAAATCGTGTATACCTCCCCGTCAAACTTGGTCTCGATATCGTATGAAGAATTTTTAAAAAGAGCTATCATGCTCTTGTTCGCGGGGAGAACCTTGGCATAAAACCTCTTGATGCCCTTCTCTACTGCTATCCTGGTTATGTAGTTCAGGAGATAGGTGCCCATACCCTTATCCTGCCATTCATCATGGACCAGAAAAGCGATTTCTGCGGTTTTCGAAGTAGAATCGAGAAAATACTGGGCTATGGCTACAATCTGGTCGCCTGAGACCCCGGGCACAGTCCCGACAATCGCCAGGTCGTTGACGTACTCAATATTGGTGAGCAGCTGCACATCCTTATGGGGAAAACGCATGGTGTGGGTCATGTACCTGGTCTTGACCGACTGGGCACTCAGGGAATAGAGCATCTGGGAAAGGGCTGTCTCATCAGTCGGCTTGACCGGCCGGAAAAAGATCTCCGTGCCGTCCCGCAGCGTGTCATAGTGCTCCAGCTCTTCGGGATAAACAATTTTTTCATTGTCCAGCTCTATCTGGTCTTCGTGAATATAATTCTGGGCCTTGGCCGCCTGTATCAGTTCCTTCCTGAACCTGGGGTGGGCGATATTGATCAGGGCCAGGACCCTTTCCCGGATGCTCTTGCCATGCAGGTAGGCTATTCCGTATTCAGTTACCACGTAATGGATGTCCCCGCGGGTGGTGACTACCCCGGATCCTTCCGTCAAATGAGAAACAATCCTGGAGACCGACCCGTCCTTGGCCGTTGAAGGCAGGGCGATGATTGCCTTGCCACCCCTGCTTCGGGCTGCCCCGCGGATAAAATCCACCTGCCCTCCGATACCGCTGTAGAACTGGTATCCGAGGGAATCCGAACAGACCTGTCCGGTCAAGTCAACCTCAAGGCCGACATTGATGCCAACCATTTTTTCATGCTGGCTGATCACGTAAGGATCATTGACATATTCCGTAGGATAAAACTCGAAAAAAGAATTGTTGTCAATGTAATCATAGAGGCGTTTTGTCCCCATGCAGAAACTGGCAACAATCTTTCCGTTGTTGATAGTCTTTTTGGAGCAATTGACCGCCCCCGACTCAACCAGGTCAATGATCCAGTCGCTGAACATCTCGGTGTGAATACCCAGGTCCTTTTTATGCTCCAGAAACTCCGCCAGGGCCTGGGGAATCCTCCCGATCCCGCACTCAATGGTGCTGCCGTCCTCGACAAGGGTAGAGATATTCCTGCCGATCCTCCGCAGTGTTTCGTCTGCCTCAGGAAGCTTAACTTCAATGACATCCTCGTCAAAGGGAACAAGGGCGTCGATGCTGTTAACATGAAGGAAGCTGTTTCCGGAGGTCTTAGGCATGTGGGTATTTACCTGCGCGATGACATACCGGGCATTGCTGACCGCAGATTTAACTACGTCTACTGAAACCCCGAGGCTGCAGATTCCGCGTTCATCCGGAGGTGAAACTGCTATGAGTGCCGCGTCAATCGGAATGCGGCCGCTCTCAAATTCATAGGGTATCTCCGACAGGAAAATGGGGGTGTAGTCTCCAATGCCCCGGGACAGTGCGCCCCTCACATTGTCGGCAATAAAGAAACTGTTCATCTTGAACCGCTCGTGAAACGTCTCTTCCACGTAAGGAGCGGTTCCCATGGTAAGGAGATGGACAATCTTGACGTCAAAAATCTCGGAGGAATGCTCCACCATTTTTCGGACAAGATGCTGGGGCTGGCCGCAGCCGGTCCCGATGAAAACCGTAAAACCGGGCCTGATCAGATCAATCGCTGATTTGGGATCAGTGACCCAGTCCGAAAATTTTTCCTTCCAGTTGAATTCTGTCATACCGCTTCTCTGATCATATTTTTCCCACGCTTATCCGGGCATCTACTGCAATCGGGGTAGCTCCTTTGGGGCCAACCAGGTAGGGATTAATGTCCATCTCCAGTATCTGGGGAAATTCAGTTACCAGCTGGGAAAGCCTTTGCAGTCCGTCTGCAATGACATCAAAATCTATTTCTTCATTGGTCGAATCATCAATCGTCCTGTAAGCCATGGTATTCTGTAGCATCAGCCGGGCGTCTTCCACTGCCAGGGGAGCCGGATAAAAACTCACATCCTTGAGCCTCTCCACCAGGACTCCGCCCATCCCGAACATCATGAGGGGGCCGAACCTGGGGTCCCTGTTCATCCCGAGGATGACTTCTTTGCCCGACCTGCAGTATTCCTGTACAAATACCCCCAGGATGTTGGCATCAGGCCGCTTCCTCGGAATTCTGTACATCATCAGGTCAAAGGCATCCCTGACGGTCTTTTCATTATTAAGGTCCAGCAGAACACCCCCTACTTCAGACTTGTGGATGATGTCCGGGGACCAGATCTTTAAAACCACCGGGTATCCTATCTGCTGGGCGATATTTGCCGCCTGGTCCGCGGTAGTGGCGATATATCCGGTAGGGGTGACAAACCCGTAAGCCTTAAGGATCTCCTTCGATTCCATCTCATCAATTTCCCGGATACCCTGCCTGATATGCCTCCTGATGATCCTTTCTACCTTGCGCTTGTTCACGGGGAACCGTTTGACCACCCGCTTGGGCCTGGCCCTCCAGGCTGAATAATTAGCCATGGCCTTGATGGTTTCAATGGCGCTTTCAGGGGAGTCATAGTAAGGGATCTGCCCGTCCCATAATACCTTCAGGGCATCACTGACCCGGCTGGCCCCCAGAAAACAGGCCAGGACAGGCTTTCCGGGATTCTCCCGGGCCACCCTGACAATGGATTCCGCCGTGCCGATGCATTCGGTCATGGCATGAGGGCTCAGCAGAACCAGCACGGTGTGAACATTCGGGTCCTGGAGGACCGCCCTGATGGCGGATTCATAACGTTCGGCCAGGGCGTCTCCCAGGAGGTCCACCGGATTGTTCAGACTGGCGGAACTTGAAAGATTTTCAGACAAGGCCTTCATGGTTTCGGGCGTGAACTGGGAAAGCGTCAGGTCCTCCTTGTCAATGGCGTCCGCCGCCATTATCCCCGCTCCTCCGGCATTGGCGATGACCGCCACCTTTGGCCCTTCGGGATAGGGCTGGGTCGCAAAGGCCCTGGCAAAATCAAACTGGGACTTGATCGACTCGCACCTGATTACACCGGCACGCTCAAAGACACATTCATATGTCGCTTCACTCCCCAGCATACGACCGGTATGAGAGGATGCGGCCTTTGCCCCGGATGCCGTTACCCCGGACTTCATCAGCAGAATTGGTTTTTTCTTGCTAATGTTCTCAGTCAGGCTTATAAAAGCATCCCCGTCAATAATAGTCTCCAGGTACCCGGCAATAACACTGGTATTTTCATCCTCCCCAAATGAAGTGATGACATCGATCTCGTCAACGTCAGCCTTGTTGCCGATACTGGCCAGCCTGCCGAATCCGATATCCGCTGAGTTGGCCATGTCTATGATAGCGGCCAGCAGTGAACCTGACTGTGAAAAATAGCTTATATGCCCCGCTTTGGGCATCTTCCCGGCAAAACTTGCATTCAGCTTCGCGACAGGGGAGAGGACCCCGATACAGTTCGGCCCGATCACCCTGATCCCTGCGGACCTGGCAATCTTCAGCATCTCCTGCTCAAGTTTGGCGCCCGCCTCCCCCGATTCCTTGAAACCGCTGCTGACAATCACCACGGACTTGACCTTGAGAGAAGCGCAGTCCCTCATCACCTGGGGAACAAACTTGGCAGCGACCGCCACTACGACCAGTTCGGGCGGCTCCGGAACGGATTTCAAGTCAGGATAACTCTTTACACCCTGGACTTCATCTGAAGAAGGATTGATCGGAAAAAGCTTCCCCGGAAAGCCGCCGCCCAGCAGGGCGGAAAATATCTCATATCCCACTTTGCCCTTTTTACGAGAAGCGCCGACCACCGCGACTGAGTGCGGGCTGAAAAACTTATCCAGACTCATCTACACCTCATATCTAACCGGTTCTATTCCGTCAGTTCATTTAATATGTAATCTATATCCACATACTCTTCCGAGAGTTCCCTTAAAATCTTAATCTTGTCCTGGTCAAATGATCTTATCTTGAACTCAAGGTCCACCATCTTTGAACTAATGCTGAAGGTATCTTCATTGCTGGCCAGGACCGGAATGCCGCTCTCCTCCAGGTATCCGCGAAGGTCAGGGTCCAGGTCCAGATCTCCGGTCAGGATAATGGCTCCCCTGGCCCTTCCATAAGCGTTGAGCCCCTCGACTGAAGCCCTGATGTTCTCCGGCCGGTCACTGGCAATGATCACCAGGGTGTTTTCGCGGATGTACTCCCTTGCCTTCTCAGGCTGCATTGCTGACACGATAATGTGTTCAATGCGGTTCGACAAGGCGTCACTGCCGCTTACTACATCGTAATCAAACTTTTCCACCAGCTGCGCCACCTTGAAATAGGTCAGTTCAGGCACGTAGGGAATCGACCCGAGAAGCCTGGTCCCTATATTCTCCAGTCCCCGGCTTACGGTCTCCGTAATTTTTTCATATTTGCTCTTAAGCACCTTGTTGAGGACTACCCCGAGAATTTCAACATCATGGTGCTTGAACAGGGACATGTTCAGGGCGACTTCATCTATGGGCTTGCCTATGCCCCCCGAAGTCACGATGATTACCTTGGTTCCGATCAGCTCCGCCACCCGGGCATTGGAAAGGGAGAAGCAGCTCCCCACTCCCGCATGCCCGGTGCCCTCGATAATCAGCATCGGATGATTCTCGCTCAGCTTCCCGGCACAGTCCAGGATCTCCTTTTCCAGGGGAGCGACATCAGGGTTGTAGATGAATTCCCTGGTAAAGCCCCGCTTGACGGCGATCGGGCTGAGGCAGTAAGGATCATCAACCATGTCGAAAATCTTGTGGACCAGTACCGCGTCTTCGTCAATGTAATGATCATGATAATGCACGTAATGCTGGCCAACGGGTTTTGAATATCCCGGATTCAACCCGCGGGCATGCAGGACCTGCATCAAACCAAGGCTCAGGCTGGTCTTCCCGCTGTCCTGAACCGTCGCACTGACATATATTGGCTTCATTTATTTTCTCTCACACCTGAATATCCAGGTTCCGATTATTTTATGCTATCAAATCAGTTGATTTCCGCAACCCATGATACTCAATTATAAAAAGGAGATGGAAATGGTTTCCGGGAGCTTTCTCCCGCCGCGGAATCCCCCTCGGCAATTATAACCGGGAACAGCAAATGGCTGCCCTGTTTTATGAAGAGGCCCGGGTCACAGGGTACCGGCTCTGGAGGCAGGAACAAAGAGAATCTCCCGCCTGATGCCTGGAGAAGTCAGTGCGAATCAGGGTTCCGGCTCCAGCCCATTGATGCTTATTATTATCAGCTTTCCATACCCTTTCTGAAAATCATCTGCTAAATCGTAATAAGCCCCGACAACTGCCAGGATGCCCGCCTCGACCTGCGTAAAATACCTTTCAAGGGCGGACTCCGCCTGGTACCTGATGTTCTGAATAATCCGGTCTTTCAAAAACAGCGTGCCGGGAACACCTGCAAAAACCGGGCGGAGGCCGTCCAGTTCCTTTTTAATTCCGGCCGGCTCAGAGGAATAGCCCTTCTCATATGCCTTGACTGCTCCGCAATCAGAGTGCCCGACAATCAGCAGAACCGGAGTTTTCAAATGAAGGATGCCGTAATCAAGGGAGCCTTCGCAGGTTGAAACCTGGTTGCCGATATTCTCAACGGAAAAAACATTATTGAAAGGGTCGGGGATTACCGCAGCACTGTGAACCCTTGAATCCGAGCAGGTCAGAAGGGTAACGACCGGATTCTGCCTGTCCTTATGGGCCTGAAAATATGCCGGTTTATTGACCTTGCAGAATTGCTCATTTCCCTTTTTGATCAGTTCAATCACTTCAGAAGGCGTCATCCCGGTCCCCCCATCTTGAATTTCCTGGTGATTTCAATCTCCAAAGTGTAATCCAGTCGAATGAGAGGTGTAAAGACCGGTCAAAATGAAAAAATCCAGTAAATCAGGCGCTCAGAAGAGTCCCGGCCCGGCCCTCAAGGGTTTTAACGATACCGTCTCGGGAAAGACCGCTTACCAGGTGATACCTGGGAACTCCCCGTTCCAGCACCCTGACCGCGTTCTCGATCTTGGGAATCATGCCTTCACTGAAGGTTCCGCTGCTGAGCAGCCTCCGGGCCTCATCCAGGCTGAGGCGGGAAATCAGTGATGACGGGTCGCCAAGGTCGAGGTACAGGCCGTCCACATCGGAAACCGAAACCAGGCAGTCCACGGAGAGCGCCAGGGCCAGTTCAGCAGCCAGGGTGTCGGCATTGATGTTGAGGATCTGCCCCTCCGCGTCAGCACACAGACTTGCCGTCACCGGGATGAAGCCTGATTCCCAGAGGGTCTCAACCAGTTGAGGGTTGACCCTTTCTATCTCTGCTACAAATCCGAAATCAGTCTTTTCCTTGTCCCCGGGGAGCGTGATCGGAGGCCTCCTCCGGCTCTGGGTCAGGTTCCCGTCAAAAGCGCTGATGCCCACGGCCCGGACCCCCCGGGCCAGCATTGCTGAAGTGATCTCCCGGTTGACGGCGCTGAACACCTTGACCGCAGCCTCCAGGGCCGAAAGGTCGGTCACCCGGCGGCCGCTGTGCTGAGTTACCGGTATGCCGCAAGCTCGACAATGGTCTGAAAGCTGCTTCCCGGCCCCATGTACCAGTATGACCTTTGCGCCCCGGGCGCCGAGCTCCCTGACCTGTACTGACAGGGATGTCCGCAATTCCACAGATTCCAGGATTTTACCGCTGAGTTTAACAAGGACCTTCAATATGCATCCTTTCCGAAGCACCGGCTCGACGCCTAAAGCTTCCCCAGCGAAGAAAGAAGTCTGTCTGCTTCAGATTTGCTGAGAGTAAGGGGCGGCATCAGCCTCAGTACCTGGGGATCAAAGGACGTACCGGCCAGGATGAAGTCCTTCATCAGGTGCGACTGGACCTCACGGGCGGTCTTTCCCGTAAACCTTATCCCCTGAAGCAGGCCCCTTCCGCTCACGCTCCTGACCGGAGAATCAGGGCTTCCGTCAGCAATGCCCTCTATGCCACCGGCTAAATAGTTTCCCACTTCAAGCGCGTTGCCGCATAGATCCTCATCTTCCAGGACCTCCAGGGTGGCCAGAATGGCTGCCGAAGGTATCGGGCCTCCCCCGAAGGTGGAACCAAGGTCGCCGAATTCAACCTGACGGGCAACCTGTTCAGTCAGGAGAACCCCGCCTGCCGGAATCCCCGAAGCAACGCCTTTGGCAAAGGTGGTCAGGTCAGGGGTAAAGTCCAGCTGCTGGGAATAGAGAAAGGTCCCGGTCCGGCCGATCCCGGTCTGGATCTCGTCAAAAATCAGGAGCGCGCCTTTTTCAGCACAGGCGCTGCTGATCCTCTCCAGGAGATCAGCAGGTGTCACATAGACCCCGCCCATGCTCTGGATCGGCTCTATGATCACCGCGGCCGTCTTCTCCGTCACCGCCTCCGGAATATCCTCAATCTCCAGGATGCTGTGCCCCGGAACAGGGGTATTCAGGTAATTCCTGTAGTTCCCTATCCCGGTACTGGAAAGAGCCCCGTAAGTCCGGCCATGAAATGCTTTCGAAGAGGATATGACCTGGGTCCTTTTCGTCAGAGCCCTGGCCAGTTTGATGGCGTTCTCGTTCGCTTCCGCTCCGGAATTCACCAGGAAAACCTGATAGTAGCTGTTACCGGTCAGCGAAATAATCTTTTCCACGGCCCTCGCCCTGGTACTGTTATAGGTGGCATTGGAGTAAAAAAGGAGCTTTCCCGCCTGTTCCTGGATGGCTTTCACGACCCGGGGATGACAATGACCGGTCGAGGCTACACAATGTCCCCCGTAGAAATCGAGGTAGGCATTCCCCTGGTCATCGTACACATATGAACCGGACCCCCTTTCAATAGATATCGGAAGCTTGGCGTAAGTAGGCGCCTGGTAGCGGTCTTCTGTCTCTTTCATTTCCCATCTCTTTCCATGTCAGTGGAGTCAAAAACCCCTGCCCGGGTTGAAATACCCTGGGCAGATCGAATGAATCAACCCTGCATTTCCGGGTAAAGCAGAGCTGATAGCATCTTCCATTATTACGGGAACGAGGGAGGCCTTTCAAGTCCAGCCCCTTCCGGGAAGCCCAGGGAGATATTCATGTTCTGTACCGCCTGGCCTGCCGCCCCTTTCTGAAGGTTGTCCAGAGCCGCCCAGACTACCAGGAACCCATCCTTCTCAGCGGCCCCTATATCCGTAAAATTTGAATGCAGTACCGAGCTCAGATCAGGGCTCCCTTCGACCCAGCGGACAAAACGAGCTTCCCTGTAGAACTCGCGGTACAGGTCCCTGACCTCACCGTACCCCAGGCCTTCCTTCAGCCTGGTGAAATGGGTCGAAAAAATGCCCCTGACCATGGGAGCGGAATGGGTCTGGAATACCAGGGGATTGTCGGCACCGGTCAGGAGTTGCTGCATTTCCGGGAGATGCTGGTGGGCGAAGCTCTTATACCCGAAAAAGCTGCTGCACCGGCGGGGATGATGGGTTCCCGGTTTCGGGTTTCTTCCTGAACCGGAGGAACCGGTCTTGGCATCAACATATACCGGCCCCTCGATCAGTTTTTCCCGGTAAAGAGGGTACATTCCGAGCAGGGTGGCAGTGGCAAAGCATCCGGGATTGGCAATCCGCCTGGCACCGACGATATGTTCCTTCATTATTTCGCTAAGCCCAAAGACAAAATCCTTCTGCAGGCCGGGTGCCTCCATTTCAAAACCATAGTACTCCTCGAAAACCGCGGGGTCCGAAATCCGGAAATCTCCGCTCAGATCAATAACCAGGGTTTCAGGGGAGAGTTCTGGTGCCAGCTTCATGGCATTGCCATGGGGCATCGCCAGAAACAGGATATCCAGGTCCTCCTTCCTCAGGGATCCAACCGGTGAAAATGACAGGCGAGTGAGGCCGCGCAGGTGAGGGTACAGGCTTTCAACCTTTTCCCCGGCATAGCGGTCCGACGAAACCCATACCAGCTCCACCTCCGGATGTCCCAGGAGCAGCCCCGCCAGTTCCGTACCGCTGTATCCCGACCCTCCTGCAATTCCAGCCTTCAGCATTTCTTCACCGCCTCATCAATAAACCGGCATAGCTTCCCTTTGCTGTCCAGGGCATTGGCAGCCGTTACCCCCCAGTTATGCTCAATATAATCAACACCCTCCCCGCTGTCAGTAACCGGGCCGGAGATCAAAATCCGGGACGACTCTCTTTCTATCCC
>CAZOGT010000081.1:0-10710 GCA_964579015.1 uncultured Acidobacteriota bacterium
ATCGGCTGGATATCGCAGGTGATCCTCCCTTCCGAGGTAGCCATCATGATATGGGAAGTCTCATTCCCAAAGCGGACACTGTTCTTGATAATCCTCTTGTCAAGGCTGAAGACTTTTTCGTTGATCTGCCCGAGCAGGGGGGTTTTGAGGCTGATCTCCGTTTCTTCCCAGGCTTTCTCCATGGGGTACAAATCAGGGATACCGTGGTAGCTGAGAGACGCCGGCTGGACCAGGCCGGTGCTGTCGGCGATATTGGCCGCGGTGTCTGCCGCCATTTTCATTGCCTCGGGGGTAATCTCCTCGGAAAAGGAGTACCCTGTCTGGTCACCCTTGAGCACCCTGATGCCTACCCCGAAATCAATATTGCTGTAGGCGCTGTTGACCAGGTTGTCCTCCAGCCCGATGTTGTTGGAAATCGTGTGCTGGAAATAGACGTCGCAATAATCGCCGCCCCTGGAAAGGGCGGTACTGATCACGTCATTAATGATTTTTTCGTCAACGCCGAAATGGTTCATGTAATCCGAAACCTTTCCGTCTGCCGGGCCCGGCCCGCATCCTGAACTGTTCACACCTATCCCGATCAGTGAAGGTATAAGAATCCCCTTTGCGGACGTCCCCATAAAGGCACGTCTCGTAATACCTGTTTTCATTTGCATCTCCCGGTGATTGATTATGCTTGCAGGGCTCGGCTTTTCCAAGGCGCTCCCCTTCCCCGCAGGATACAACTAATTAACGAAATTAATGGTATAACTGTTCCCTTCCCCGGCCAAAAACTGCAGGGCATCCCTGCCAGTCACCTGTTCAGTGACCACCTTCTCACCGTTACAGGTAACAACATATTCAACGCCGCTGATCCTGCAAGGCCCATCCTGGTCAGCGGTAATCACCGCCTGGAGCAATGTACCCCCTTCCCACTCGGCGGACACCTGGAATCCGCCCCTCGCCTTCAGGCCTTCGAAGCTGCCGCTTTCCCAGGCCCCGGGAAGGGCTGGAAGCAGGTGGATCTCACCGTCATGGCTTTGCAACAGCATTTCAGCTATTCCGGCAGCCCCGCCAAAATTTCCATCAATCTGGAAAGGGGGGTGGGTATCAAAGAGATTGTCCAGGGTGCTTTTGGCTAAAAGCATCTGCAGGTTTTCGTACGCCTTTTCAGGTTCCAGGAACCGCGCCCAGAAATTCACGATCCAGGCCCGGCTCCACCCGGTGTGCCCGCCTCCATGCTCCAGCCTGCCTTCCAGTGACTTCCGGGCAGCCGCGGCAAGGTCCGGAGTTTCCCGCAGGGTAATGGAAGAACCGGGATGCACTCCAAAAAGATGGGACATGTGACGGTGCCCGGGTTCGGCTTCCTCGTAATCCTCGACCCACTCCTGCAGCCTTCCCGTCTTCCCGCTGACCTGGTAGGGGAGGAGACGATCCAGCGCCTCTTTCAATTCCTGCCTGAATTCCGGGTCAATACCCAGGATTTCCGTAGCCCTGATGCAGTTGCCGAACAGGTCCCTGATGATCGCAATATCCATGGTGGCGCCGTATGTAAAGCTCGACCGGGTGCCGTCAGGAGTGAAAAACCAGTTCTCGGGGGAATGGGAAGGATTGGTAACCAGGTGGCCTCCCGGACCTTCCACCAGGAAATCCAGCATGAAACGGGCTGCCCCCTTCATCAGCGGATAAGCCCTGGTTTTAAGGAAGTCCCGGTCCCCGGTAAACTGGTAATGCTCCCAGGGGTGCTGGGCCAGCCAGGCTCCGCCGACCGGCCAGATTCCCCATATTCCGTCAGCCGGGGTTGTGAATCCCCAGATATCGGTCAGATGATGCACAACCCAGCCGCCCGAACCGTAATGCTTCTCTGCGGTCTCTCCTCCGGGGTCGACCAGGGAATCCATCAGGTCAAAAAGGGGGAGATGAAACTCAGGCAGGTTGCCAACCTCCGCGATCCAGTAGTTCATCTGGAGGTTGATATTGGTATGGTAGTCGCTGTTCCAGGGAGCTTTCATGTAGGGATTCCATATCCCCTGGAGGTTGGCCGGCATTGTGCCGGGCCGGGAACTGCCCATTAGCAGGTAGCGCCCGAACTGAAAGTAGAGCGCTTCCAGGCCGGGGTCGGTTTCACCTCCGCGCACAGCTTCCAGGCGCCGGTCAGTCGGCCAGTCCGGATGGGGGCCGGGCCCCAGATCCAGGTCCACCCGGTTGAATAGCGGTTGGTGGTCAGCCAGGTGCCGCTGCAAAAGAGTTTCGTAGTCATTGTCCCCTGCGTTTTCAAGGGCCCTCCGGCAGGCGGACTCCGGATCAGCATCCCGGTAATCGGTGGCGGCAGCCAAAACCAGGGTTATGGCATCAGCATTGCGCACTGAGAGGACCCCCTGGTCATTGACGATCTCTCCGCTGCTGCTGATCAGCCGCAGTTCCGCCCGGAAACGCATTCCGGCCGGTTCCCCGGTCTCGTGATGGAGTACCGGAACCCTCCCCTCCAGCAGAAGGGTGTCTGCTCCGACACTCCGGCACTCGGCGCCGGTATCCTGCTCAGGATCCACCCTGGTCCTGTTGGCCAGTGCATCCCCGCCCCTGACCATTTCAATAAACTCCCGGGAAAGGCTGAAATCAAGGGAAAGCGACCCCTCCCGGTCTGCCGAGTAGTGAAAGACCAGGAGATCATCGGGAGCGGAGGCAAAAAAGCGGCGGTTATAATTCACATCCCCCAGGCTGTAATCAACACCGGAAACCCCTTTTTCCAGGTCGAGGAACCGGCGGTATTCCCCGGCTTCAGTTTCGGGACCAACCATGTTGACCTTCAACTCCCCCAGGCTCTGGTAGGAGAGGATCCTTTCCGGAATGCCCATCATTTTTTCCGCCAGCTTTTCCGCTTCGGCATTCCTGCCGGCGAAAAGAAGCCTGCGGACCTCGGGCAGTATCGCCAGGGCGTCCGGGTTAATCCTGTCCCGGGGGTACCCGTCCCACAGGGTATCTTCGTTCAGCTGTATACGGTCCTCGTCAATCCCCCCGAAGATCATGCAGCCGAGGCGGCCGTTGCCGAGGGGAAGGGCCTCCTCCCATTGGTCGAGATCCAAAGGCTGTTCGTACCAGAGTGACCATGGGCCTGGAGCAAGGGGCTCAGGGTTGCTGCCGCAGCCGGAAGCAATGAACAGCAACAGGGTGAACATAAAAGCGGACAGTATCTTTTTTCCATGCATACAGGAGGCTCCTTAGTAGCCGGCTATTCATGTATTGACAGCCGCAAGGGGGCAAGGGTTTAATCCGGCCTCATGAAACCCGGGATAAATGAATAAATATCAAAATGCAACCGACAGAACACCCCTGCGTTCTTTTTGATTGTAACCCCGGGAAAATCACGGTCAAGGGTGGTGTCCGGGATTTTTTGCACTTCCTGTAGCCGGGGCGAGCAGCAAAAGGCACACTATAACCGTGAATATGGAACTACCCAAAAAAAGAAGGGACATCAGGTATTTATGTCTCCTCCTCCAGATAACGGTACAAGGTTCGACGTCCGATCTTCAGCAGTGAAGCCGCATGTTTTTTATTCCCGCCGACCTGCCTGAGCACAAAGCGCACATACCGTCGGGTCAGTTCTTTCAGGGGCAGAGGATTGTCCGGCTTGATAACCCCGTAAGCAAAAGGAAAAATCTCCCGGCCCTCCGGTGAATCAGGCAAACGGCATTCACGAATTCTCTCTGGCAGATGTGACAGTTGAATCTGGGTACCGTCACAGAAAGCAACAGACCATTCAATGATATTCTTAAGCTCCCGTACATTTCCCGGAAAGGAATAGCATGAAAGCCGGCTCATTGCCTCGGTTGAGAACCCGGTAATATTTTTCCTCATCTTCAAAGAGTAGTGATTCAGAAAATATGCGGCTAAAAGATCCAGATCGTCACCTCTTTCACGAAGCCCCGGCACGTGTAAGGTAAAAGTCTCCAAACGATAATAGAGGTCCTTGCGTATCCTGTCTTCCTGCAAAGCTTTTTCAATATCCCGATTGCTCGCCGCCAGGATTCGAACATCAACTTTCCGATGGTCGGTTCCTCCTACGGGCCGCACTTTTCCATCCTCGAGCACCCTCAGGAGCTTCGCCTGCAATTCGAGAGGCATCTCAGAGATCTCATCCAAAAAAAGAATCCCGTCGTCAGCTTCAGCGAAAAGCCCCTTGCGTGCTCCTGATGCTCCGGTAAAGGACCCTTTTACGTGTCCAAAGAACTCTGATTCCAGCAGATCAGCCGGCATGCCGGCACAGTTAACAGCAACAAACGGACATTTTTTTCGCGGTCCCTCCTGGTGGACAGCCCGGGCTACCAACTCTTTCCCAACACCGCTTTCCCCAGTGAGAAGGACGGGCCCATCTGCCTGAGCAATACATCGGATTTGCTCATAAAGCCTTTGCATTACTTCACTCTGGCCAATCATTCCACAAAAATCTTCATTTTCGAGCAGTTCCCGGTACCTCTCCAAATTCTTCCTGAGGTCGCGCTTCTCAAGAACCCGGGAAACGCTTAAGCGGAAATGGTCAAGGTCCAGCGGCTTGGTTAAAAAGTCATCCGCTCCATTTTTCAGGGCTTCAACCGCCCTTGAGACCGTCCCGAAGGCAGTGACAATTATCACGGATGGAGGATTCTCCATCTTTCGGACCTCAAAAAGGAGTTGCATCCCATCAGCCCCGGGCAGACGGAGATCACTGACGACCAGGTCAGGTGGACCCTGTTCGACCAGGAGCATGGCCTCCTCGGCTGAAGCTGCTTCCTCTACCGTGAAACCTTCTTCGTTCAATTCCGCGCTCAAAAGGTCCCTCAGGTTCTCGTCATCTTCCACCAGCAGAACTCTGGCTGAATTATTGCCTGTCAATGATCTTTCTCCGTGCATTGGTTGTTTGGATCTGCGCTGTCGCGCATTTCGTCGGGCAGGGGCAGAATAATTCTGAAAAGCGCTCCTCCCATGGGGCTGTCTTCCACTTCCATACGACCCTTGTGTTCTTCGATGACGCGCTGAACCAGGGCAAGCCCCAAACCTGTTCCCTCGCCTGATTTCTTGGTAGTGAAAAAGGGCTCGAACAGTCGGGGCCTGATGTCTTCAGGTATTCCGGGCCCATCGTCCTCGACTTCCAGGTGCAGTTCATGATTCTCAGTTAACCAGGAAAGTTTAACCCTCCCTCCTTCTGAAGCATGAATGGCATTCTGGAGAAGGTTCGTCAGCACCTGTTCAAAGCGAAAAGGATCCACTTCAAGACAGGGGGAGGGCTGAGTGCCCTCAATCTCAACAGGCCCCTGGAAATCCTGATTGTCAGTCTCCAGTGCCGCCAATGCGGACTGTACGAGGAGGTCGACATGCATCCTTCTCAACTGTATCTGGTGCCCCCTCCCGAAATCCAGCAGCTGATGGATAATTTTTTCCATTCTATGCACCTGACCGGAAATCTGCGACAATCCCCGGATGACCTCATCAGGATACTTGTTGCGCTTCAACCGCTGCGCATTCCCTGATATTACACTGAGAGGAGTTCCCAATTCATGGGCCACTCCGCCTGCCAACTGTCCCATGGCAGCCATTCTTTCTGATCTCCTCAGTTTCCGGGACAACTCCATCTCGGCTTCCCTGTGCTTCTCTATCCTCTCCTCCGCAAGCTGAATACTGTCGAGCATGTCATTCAGAGATGTCCCTAAATGGACAATTTCCGCCGGCCCGTCTATTACGGATCGATGGCGAAGATTTCCAGACCTCACCTCATGCATACTGTTTATGATTTTCCTTAAATGACGGCCGATAGCGCCCTGGTGGCCAAACAAAACCAGCCCCGTCACCAAGCCGCCGATGAGCAGCGAAAGAAAAAGCATCTGGAGGCGAAGCGAACCAATGTACTCCTCAAAGTCACTGGCCCGGCGGGTTACTTGAAGAAGCCCGATAATGCGGGCACCCGAATCAGTCAGAGGGACGAAGTATGAATACACATCCCGCCCGGCCAATCTGCCGTACTCCCCCTTCCGTTCACCCTCAAGGGCAAGTTGGGACACCTGCCCGGAGGGGAGTGCCCCTTCCTGGCCCGCAGTGGCGACAGTCCCTCCCCTGGTATCATAAAGATAAACTCCAAAAACCCGATCAATACTGAAAGCCGCTTGCAGGGTCTGATTGATTGAACCGCTTCTTTCCTGTTCCAGGGCCCGGCTCAAGGCCGGCTGGATGGAGCGGGCCACGAGCTCAACATCCTCCTGTAAACGGCTCTCCATCTGTTTCTCCAGAGCCCAGAGCCCCATTGCCCCGCCAACCATCAACACAATAGCTACGGGGACAACAACATATACCACCAGGGCTGTCCGCAGACTCCATCCCGGCTTCAGGCTCTTCATCCATTTCATAAATTCCACGCTCAAACACCTCGCCCGGCGCCTCCCGGGAAACCATGGCATGTTTTAAATTTCTTGTTTTCAAATGTTTAAAACTAAAGCCAGTCATAATCAGTCTAGACGAGCCTGGTATCTTTTGCAACCCTTCCCGGTCAGGAGCAGGGTTCAAAATTGACACATGTGCCATAAATAACCAGGCCCAGGGGCTCTGTTCCAGCCGGGATTACTCCCGGTTTTCACTGTTGAACGGCTGGGGGCCCGCCTATTCAGTACATTTTTCCAGCATGCGAGGATTACCGCCTGCCGTGTGGAATACAGATTGCACCCTACTGTTGGCAGGGTCATAAAAATGGCCTTTGTAGAAAACAAACATGAACAAAATGCAAAAAGGAGAAATTTAGTAATGCATCTGATTAAAACTACCAACAAAGCCCAACTTATCCTTACGGGGATGCTTATCCTGTTATTAGCCTGCCTCACGGCGCCTCTTATGGCACTACAGCAAACCGGCGGAACTGGTGATTTTTCGGACTCCAAACTGAAGACAGTGGCGAAAGCCTATATCCAGGTATTTGACATTCAGAAGTTATACGGACCGCAGATCGAGGCAGCTCAAAACCAGCAGGAGGCCCAGCAATTGCAGCAGCAGGCCAACGAGCAGATGGTCCAGGCAATTGAACATGAGGAAGACCTCACTGTAGAGGAGTACAGCGAAGTTATCAACGCGGTCCAGCAGTCTGCTGAACTCCGGGAAAAACTGAATGCTTTTGTAGAGGAAATCCAGGAGGAGCGAGCTGAAGATTAGGCTCGAGAGCCCCGAATTATTGCAGGCGACTGCAGATTATCATCATTCTGAGCCCCTGCCTGAACCGGCAGGGGCTTTTTCTCGGAAAAAATTGATAAAGCATAAAGAATATCGGCCAACACGCCGCTCTATCTCCAACCCGTACCCAAGTAATCAACCCTGCGCGGTACCGTGGTACTCCTGGAGGCTTTTAACGGAAACCTTGGCCCTCTGGATGGTCTGGATGGCCCGGGCCGCGGCACGGGCTGCTGAAAGTGTCGTGATGCAGGGCATGTTCCTCTGGGTGGCAACCCTCCTGACAATCTGCTCGTCAAAAAAGGATTCCCGGCCCAGTGGTGTATTGATGATCAAGTCTATCCTGTCGCTCTTGATCAGGTCGATCACGTTGGGGCGGCCCTCGTTCACTTTATACACATCCTCACAGGGGATTCCGGCAGCTCTCAGCGCCTCGGCGGTCCCGCGGGTGGCAACCAGCTGGAACCCGAGCCCCGCATAACTGGATGCTATCTCAAGGATATTCTTCTTATCCCGGTCATTGACACTGATAAAGATCCTGCCCCTCCTGGGAAGCCTGACTCCCGCGGCCAGGGAAGCTTTTCCGTAGGCGTATCCGAAATCATCAGCGCAGCCCATGACTTCCCCGGTACTTTTCATCTCGGGGCTGAGAATGGTGTCAACGCCCGGAAACTTGGCAAATGGGAAAACCGGGCTTTTCACGAAAAAGGCGTTGACCTCCAGATCCTCTGTTATGCCCAGTTCCGGCAGGCTCTTTCCGCCCATGACTTTCGCCGCGATTTTAGCCAGGGGCACTCCGGTTGCTTTACTGACAAAAGGCACGGTCCTGCTGGCCCGGGGATTCACCTCGAGCACATAGATTTCACCCTCGAACATGGCGTACTGCACATTCATGAGTCCGACCACATTCAGGGCCAGGGCCATCCTGCGCGTAAAATCCTTCATTATTTTCAGGTTTTCTTCACTTACCATCATCGGCGGCAGGATGGAGGTGCTGTCTCCGGAATGGATTCCGGCCTCTTCGACGTGCTGCATGACCCCGGCGATGATTACCGAGCTTCCGTCTGAAAGTGCGTCAACGTCATACTCAAAGGCATCCTCCAGGAAACGGTCGATCAGCACCGGATGCCGGTCTGACAATTCCACGGCCGTGGTGATGTAATGCCGCAGGGAACCCTGGTCATAGATAATGGCCATGGCCCGTCCTCCCAGCACGTAGGAAGGCCTTATCAATACCGGGTACCCGATCTTTTCGGCTATGGCCTCAGCCTCGGCCACCGACATGGCCGTGTCATTCTCAGGCTGCCTGATACCCAGTTTTCTCAACAGCGCCCCGAACCGCTTACGGTCTTCCGCCAGGTCAATGGAATCGGGGGAGGTACCGATGATCGGTACGCCTGCCCGGTCCAGGGGCCCGGCCAGCTTCAGGGGTGTCTGTCCCCCGAACTGCAGGATGACTCCGTCCGGCTTTTCATTTTCCACCACAGCCATCACATCCTCAAAGGTCAACGGCTCGAAGTAGAGCCGGTCGGAAGTGTCATAATCAGTGGAAACCGTTTCAGGATTGCAGTTGACCATGATGGTCTCGAATCCCTCTTCCTGGAGGGCAAAGGACGCGTGGCAGCAACAGTAGTCAAATTCAATCCCCTGCCCGATGCGGTTGGGCCCGCTTCCCAGGATCATCACCTTTTTTCTGTCTGTGGGCTCTGATTCATCCTCTTCCTCAAAGGTGGAATAGAGATAGGGTGTGTAGGACTCAAACTCGGCCGCGCAGGTGTCAACGCGTTTAAAAACCGGTTTCAGTCCCAGATCATGACGCATCTTAAGGATATCGGCCTCTGTGGGTGATCCCGCCCCCTTTTCTTTCATGATCTCCGCTATCCGCAGGTCTGAAATACCATTCCTCTTGGCTTTTTTCAGGAGCTTTACCGGTATCAAGTTTTCAGCCGAGCAGGAATCTTCCAGCTCCGTTTCGAGCTCCACAATCTCTCTGACCTGTCCCAGGAACCAGGGATCAATCCCGGTCAGGCTGTGGAGTTCCTCCAACGGCATGCCGTCCAGCATGGCCCTCCTGATGTAGAAAAGGCGTTCGGGATTCGGCTTCAGGAGTTTTTCCCTTACCAGTTCGGGAACAACCTTTTCAGAAGCCCAGGATTTTCCTGTTTCAAGGGACCTCAGGCCCTTCATCAAGGATTCCCTGAAGGTACGCCCCACTGCCATTACCTCTCCGACTGATTTCATCTGGGTACCCAGAAGGGGTTCAGCCAAAGGGAATTTTTCAAACGTCCACTTGGGTATCTTTGTCACCACGTAATCCAGGGTGGGTTCGAAAGAAGCAGGGGTTTTCAGGGTGATGTCATTCGGAAGCTCATCCAGGGTATATCCGACGGCCAGTTTGGCTGCTATCTTGGCAATTGGGAAGCCGGTGGCCTTGGAGGCAAGGGCAGAGCTCCGGCTGACCCTGGGGTTCATTTCAATGACCACCATCCGGCCATTCTCAGGATTGGTGGCAAACTGGATATTTGAACCGCCTGTCTCCACACCCACCCGCCTGATGATTTTAAGAGAGGCATCCCTGAGCACCTGGTATTCCTTGTCAGTAAGGGTCTGGGCAGGGGCCACGGTAATGGAATCGCCGGTATGGACCCCCATGGGATCAAAGTTTTCAATGGAACAGATGATTACCACATTGTCATTAAGGTCCCTCATCACCTCCAGCTCAAACTCCTTCCAGCCAATGATCGACTCTTCCACCATAATCTCGTGGATCGGAGAATACTGCATCCCCCTGGAGCAGATCTCAAGGTACTCTTCCTTGTTATAGGCAATCCCTCCCCCGGTGCCGCCCAGGGTAAAGGATGGGCGGATAATTGCCGGGAGGCCTACCTGTTCGAGCAGGCTCTCTGCTTCCTTGAGGGAATTGGCGAAACCGGAAGACGGCACTTCCAGCCCGATCTCCTCAATGGCCTTCCTGAAAAGGCGCCTGTCCTCGGATATCCTGATGGCCTCAATCCTGGCGCCGATCATCTCCACCCCGTACTGGTCAAGGACTCCGCTTTCACACAGTTCCACGGAGATGTTAAGGCCTGTCTGCCCTCCCACGGTCGGCAGCAGGGCGTCCGGCCTTTCCCTGCGGATAATTTCAGCTACATAATCCAGGGAAAGCGGCTCCACATAGGTCCGGGTGGCAAACTCCGGATCGGTCATGATGGTGGCCGGGTTGGAGTTGACGAGGACCACCTCGAAGCCGTCATTCATCAGAGCTTTACAGGCCTGGGTTCCTGAATAATCAAATTCACAGGCCTGCCCGATTACAATCGGGCCTGAACCAATGATTAGAATTTTTTTCAGATCGTCTCTTCTTGGCATAGTCAGGTTCTCTGTACCCCGGACAAAACCAGGGGTCTGGCTGATTTGACTCAGCCGTTACACTCGCATCCGAGCAGCTGATCGAAAGTTTTTCGGCCCTGATTCCCCGATGAAAACGCCTAAGTCCAGGTCCCGGGCCTGTCAGCCTCGAGCATCCTTAAAAAATCATCGAAAAGATAG
>CAZOGT010000082.1:0-10706 GCA_964579015.1 uncultured Acidobacteriota bacterium
AAGAGATGATCAGGGCCATGCGGAGAATCGCGGGGCAGGCCAGGGGGCTGAGCGGACATATCCCCATATGCGCCGGCTGCAAAAAAATCCAGGACATCGAAAAGAAGGATAAGCCGTGGGTTGTACCGGAAATCTACATACCGGAACGCCTTCCGGATATCAGTTTCAGCCACGGCATGTGCCCTGAATGCATACGCAAATGGTACCCGGAATATGGAGGGTGAAAGGACAGGCTCGGGAGGGGTTCCCCCCGGGGCCCACTCCCGGATGTAATTGGCGATAGCCGGGCCTTCCCCATGGGCAGCCCGCTTCCCCGTCCAGGCAAAGACCTCCTGCACCCCTGCCTTTCCCTCTGTATAATTAATCAGGACAGGAGGCTGGGGCCAGGGTGCCCGGGCCGGATCGAATCTCCAGGAAAGGGGCGGTTGTGGCCAAACATTGGGATATGCGGGCGTTAAGTGAGGTGTCGGGAAGCTTCTGGGAGGCCTGTACCCTGCAGGCAGGAGTCAAGCTGGATATTTTTACATTACTGGAGGCGGAGGAGAAGTCTCCGGAAGACATTGCCGGTGCCATCGGCGGAGACCTGAGGGGAACAGCCGCGCTCCTTGATGCCCTGGCCGCCATGGGCCTCCTCAGGAAAAGAAATGGCCTGTTTTCCTGTCTTGAGGCCTCCTCCCGATATCTGAACAGAGCTTCTGAAGAGTATATCGGATGGCGGATTCTCCACCATCACTACCTGCTGCCAAGCTGGGCGAAGCTCGATGAGGCAGTGATCAAGGGGGAACCGATCAGGGATGAGAGGTCCGCCACGCGCCACGAAGATCAGAAGGAAGCATTTTTAATGGCCATGTTTAATAATGCGTCCGCAGTGGCAGAGCGGATAATTCCCTTCATTGAGCTGAAATCCCCGCGGAGCCTGCTTGATCTGGGCGGAGGCCCGGGGACCTACGCAATTTATTTTTGCCGGCACTATCCGGGCCTGAAGGCCGCGGTCTATGACCTTCCGACGTCCCGGCCTTATGCTGAGGATACGATCAGGAAGTACGGGATGCAGGACCGGATTGAGTTTACAGGCGGCGATTTCTTCATTGATGATATTCCCGGAGAGTATGATGTTGTCTGGATGTCCCATGTCCTGCATTCATCCGGGCCAGAGGAATGCCGGCAGCTTGTCAGAAAGGCGGCTGAGGTCCTGAAGCCCGGAGGCGTCCTCCTGCTTCATGATTTTTGGCTGGACGAGTCCGGCGGAAGCCCCCTTTTCCCCGCCCTGTTCGCCCTGAACATGCTGGTCAGGACCGCAAAGGGCCGAACATACCGGGAATCGGAGGGTAGAGAAATGCTGTCACTGGCCGGTCTGAAAAACATTCGTCGCCTGGATCTTGACGTGCCCAACGATTCAGGGGTAATTGTGGCTGAAAAACTGGATTGACTTCCCCATGCCCCGGAAACAAAAGGCCCTGTCAGGGCATAGGTAATAAATAGGGGATATAAACAGGAGTCGAATGGCCCACAGTCATCAATCGAATAATTATAATTTTGCTTTTGCCTTTGGAATCGGCCTCAATTTACTATTTTCTGCGGCCGAAGCCGGGTTCGGGATTTATGCGGATTCCCTGGCCCTGATTGCTGACGCAGGGCATAACCTGAGTGATGTGCTTGGCCTGGTGCTGGCCTGGGGGGCCGCTGCAATGGCCTCCAGGGCTGCGACCGAAACCAGGACCTACGGTTTTCGAAAGCTGACAATTATGGCCTCTCTTGGCAGTGCCCTCATCCTGATTCTGGCGCTTGGAGGGATCGCCTGGGAAGCTGTCGGGAGGTTTGTCTCTCCCCGGCCGATTGATGGGCCGGTGGTGATAGCAGTTGCTTCGATCGGGGTTATCATCAACACCATAACAGCCCTCTTTTTTGTTTCCGGCCAGAAACATGATCTTAATATCCGGGGGGCTTTTCTTCACATGGCGGCGGATGCCGGTATTTCGCTGGGAGTCGTTCTGGCGGGAATACTTATAATGGTGAAAGGCTGGTTATGGATTGATCCCGCACTCAGCCTTATTGTCGTCGCCGTTATTTTGGCAGGTACCTGGGGACTCCTTCGCGATGCGGGAAATCTGGCGATCGATGCGGTCCCCCGGGGAATTGACATCACGGGCATCAGGAATTACCTTAACAGGCTTGAACCTGTAACCGGGGTCCACGACCTTCATGTCTGGGCAATGAGCACCACTGAAGTAGCCATGACAGTACACCTGGTTGTCATTGGAAACATTGATAACAACAGCCTTCTGGAAAAGATCCAGGAGCATATGCATGACAGGTTCGGCATTGAGCACACCACGATTCAGATCGAAAATGAAGGTAATCGCTATGAATGCCTTCTAAAGAATCACAGCTGCTGACCCCGCTGTGTGTCCTGCCGGGTACCTTGAAATGGGCCGCTCTGCCTGAACAGAAGAGGGAGCCCCTTGATCAACGCCGAGAGCCGGCATCTCGTCAAATGCATCTTCTTTGCCAAGTTTTTGTTACTGATGATACACTACTTTCCGGGCTCTCATGGGGGTTGTATCTGGGGCAACAACGCACTGGAAATGATTGATACAAATCCGCTTTATGCTGATTTTGTTGCCCTGGTCTTTGATGAGTGGGAATAGAAGGTTGAATTTCTGGAGTAAAGATGATGATTCCCGAACCGGGATCAAAGAAGAAGAGGATAAAATACGGCTCTCTTCTGAAGCTGATGATCGTTGCGTCCATCCTGGCTGGCATGTTGCTGGCCATCCTGGTTTTTGATATTAGCCAGGGCCTGCTCGACATCATGTCCTGGATCGAAGCGGCCGGGCCCAAGGCCCCCCTGGTATTCTTCGGACTCTACGTGCTGGCAGGAATCTTTATGTTTCCCGGCATGGTGCTGACCCTTGGAGCCGGTGTCCTTTTCGGGGTCTTCAAGGGCTCCCTGATTGTCTATTGTTCCGCTACTGCCTCCGCAACAGCGGCTTTTCTTGTCGGCCGCTATTTGGCCAGGGATATGGTCTCCCGCAGAACAGCAGGGAACAGGACCTTTCAGGTCCTGGACAGGGCCGTTGCCGCAGAAGGTTGGAAGATTGTGCTCCTGACCAGGCTTTCACCGATTTTTCCCTACAACATATTGAATTATGCATACGGCCTGACCAGGGTTTCCCTTAGAGATTATGTGCTTGCTTCCCTTTTCGGCATGATGCCTTTTTCCACAGCCTATGTATACCTGGGGTCCCTGGCCGGGAACCTGGCTGAGGTTGGAACAGGCGGAACAGAGAGCAGGAGCGCGCTTGAATGGGGGGTGTATCTTGTCGGGCTGATAGCAACCCTTGCCATGGCGGTTGTGATAACACGAATTGCGCGGAAAGCGCTCCGGCAAAGGATCGAAACACCGGATGGAGAGGACCCGGAAGAATGAGAGAAAACCCGGAACGGCACGGACTTCACCCTGATGATGTAGACCGGACACTGACTGACGGGGAAGAAGAGGGGTTCCTGAAAACCCGCTTGACACCCCGATCTGCGGCTATGCTTAAAGGGTGGCTCAAGTGGAGGAGAGGCGGTTAGCCTGAATGGCGCCTGAACTACGGACACTGCTTTTTTCCAGGTATCCTGTTCCCGGAGAGGTGAAAACCCGCCTTATTCCTCAATTTGGGGCTGCTCAAGCTGCGCAGGTACATCGAAGAATGGCGGAACATGCCGTTTCCGAAGCCCTTTCAGTCCAAGGTGCGGAGACGGTGATTCATTATACAGGATCTTCCCGCAAGGATTTTCAGTCCTGGCTGGGCCCGCGGCCCCAATACCGGAAGCAGGTTCAAGGTGATCTGGGCAACAGGCTGGAGGCGGCGTTGGGGAAGTCCTTCAAGGAGAATGGCAGTCCAACAATCGCGGTAGGTACGGATATTCCGGCCCTGTCAGCAGGGCTGCTTTCCCATGCTTTTCAAGCGCTGGCGGATAATGATGTAGTTATCGGCCCGGCTGAAGACGGGGGCTACTACCTGATAGGCATGAACTCTCCCCGCCCGGAGCTCTTCCGGCGGATCGAATGGGGATCATCCCGGGTTTTTTCGCAGACCCTGGAAAGGATTAAGAGTCTGGGACTGACGTTCCGGGTAATGCCGGCTCTCAATGATGTTGACCGCCCGGAGGACCTGGATCCTCTGAGGTCGGACCCCCGTTTTGCAGATATTTTTTCAGGGAAGGCCCTGATTTCTGTTGTAATCCCCTCTCTTAACGAGGAATCCCTGATAGGTTCGGCTGTCCGTGATCTTCTGAGGTCCGAGGCGGTGGAGGTGATTGTGGCCGATGGAGGAAGCCGGGATGGGACCAGGGAGGCGGCCGAGAATGAGGGCGCACTGGTCCTCCACATTCCGGGAGGGAGAGCCCTGCAGCAGAATGCCGGTGCGGGCAAAGCCGGTGGGAGAATATTGTTCTTTCAGCACGCTGATACCCGGCTGCCGGCTGATTGGGCCAGTCATGTCAGGGCAGCACTGGAGGATCCGGCGGTCTCGGCGGGAGCGTTCAGCTTCAGGACCGACGGGGCCGGATTCCTGATGCGCCTGGTGGAAGCCGGAGCCAATGTCCGTTCAAGGATCCTGGGATTCCCCTATGGAGACCAGGGCCTTTTTCTGGAAAAACGGATATTCGATGAAGTCGGAGGGTTTGAGGAGTTGCCGATCATGGAGGATTTTCAGCTTGTCCGCTGCCTTCGTCGCCGGGGGAGGGTTGTGACCTTGTCCCAGGGGGCAGTCACTTCATCACGCCGCTGGAAATCGCTGGGGGTTTTCAGGACATTTGCCCGCAACCAGGTGATGATCGCCGGGTTCCTGGCTGGAGTCCGGCCTGAAAAGCTGGCCGGTTATTACAGGGGGCGGACAAGAGATGAAAGCCAACCGGTCAAGTGAATCGCTGTCTCCATTTGAGAGGCGGCTTGAGAAATGCGGGTTAATATCCTTTAGGTTAACTGATGCCGGGCCTATGATGATAAGGATCACATCAATGACTTCCAGGAATTCAAGCGCATTGCCGGGGCCTGATAATCCGGGCTAGGCAAGCCTTTCCTCCAATTGGCCCCTCAATCTTTCCCGGCGATCCTCCGGTCCGGCCAGCAATATCCCGAGCCTGCCGGCCAGTATCGTTCCCCAGTTGACGAGGACGGCGCCTTCCCGGGTTAAGGAGTCGAATTCGATCCCGGTCAAATCTATTTCTTCCAGGTGTCCAGCACCGGTCCGGAAGGTCTCGCAGCTCCAGGCCCTGATCCCGAGCTTCCGGGAAATCAAGGCTGGGTAAGTTGCCCCGTTAAAGCGGGGATTACATTCGAGGGCCAGATATCCAGGGGACCGGCCGCTGCCGGTCACAGCCAGGTCAAAAGCGAAGAATCCCTTGAGCCCCCTCTTCACCAGCCAGTCAGCCAGGGGATCAAACAGCTTCCAGGGAGGATTATCAGCTGGAAATTCTGAGCCGACATGGGCAAATCCTGCAAGTATCTGCCGGGTCGCGGCAAATCGTTCCGCCTGTCCGCGGGTCCCCTGATACTGGAGATTCAAAAAAAGGTTGGCAGCGACCTCCTCCTGGATCTGGAAGGGAGTACCATCAGGCACCCGGCCCAGGGCAGCGTCAAGCTCCCCGCTTGTTTCACAGCGGTAGATTCCGCATCCGCTGGCGGATATCGCAAGTTTCAGAAAGCAGGGGAATCCGGAATCAGCCGGAGCCGGGTCACTTTTGCCATCAAAGGTAAGGGTGCAGGGAACCCGGAGCCCCATTTTTTGTGCGACAGACACAAAATTATTCTTTGAATTAATGAACGCCACCGTCTCTTCCATCAACGGATCGAGTTTCCTGAGCCATTTCCCATCATCACTGCGGGCATTCAAAGCGTCGGAAAAAAGGAAAAGGGAGATATGGCCTGAAGTGCGTCCTCTCAGGAAATCAAAGGAGTTGTCCCAGACAGGATTCTGGGTATGCTCAAGTCCGATATTCCGATAGTGGGCGGTGAGACAGGGCCACAGGGTCCGCATCCCGGGATGCAGTTGCACAATATCATCCGGCCGCGATATTCCAACGGCCCTGCCGGAATAGAATTCTCCGCCGGGGACATCTATCGATTGGCAATGGTTGATGTCGTGATTGTAGATAGTAATACTGCCCATAATCCGGCCCGAATCGAATTCTCTCATTCCAGGATCAGCAGACCGGGTCCTCCGGGCAGCTCTCGCACAGGGACAGTTCTTCCGGCTTCCGTTTTTCCGCCAGTTTACCTGCGGCATCCCTCAGGGCTGAGCGCAGGCCCTCCTCAACAGTGGGGTGATAAAAGGGCATTTGCAGGACATCGAAGACAGTCAGCTGCTGCAGCAGGGCCAGGGAAAGCAAATGTCCTATATGCTCTCCATCGGGCACGATCATTTCAGCACCGACCAGCCGGGCAGAATGCTTGTCAGCGTAAACCTTGAGCAGGCCGGCGTTCCCGCCTGCAACCATCGCCCTGGACTGGTTGGAGAAGTCAGATGCTCCGGTGACGAAGGATCCGGGGGCCAGCGTTTTGAAGTCGCTGCCGACCGCGACAATTGAAGGATCGCTGAACACCATGCGCTGGGGAATCCTCCGGCAGTAGCAGTCGGCCAATCCCTGCCCGGCGTTTCTCCCGGCGATGAAGCCTTCATCGAGGGCTTCATGCAGGATGGGCCGGCAGCCGTTGATGTCGCCTCCGATATAAACAGGCAGCTCACCTATCTGCATGGTCCGGGGGTTGTAGGCCGGCAGGCCCCGTTCATCGAGCTCGACCCCGAGATTTTCCAGGCCCAGGCCTCCGGTGTTGGGGACAACCCCCATGGATGCGATGATCTTGTCTACCTGATGACTTGTTTTCCCGGCGGTTACCTTCAGGCCCCGGCCTGCCGGAGCGACATCTGCAGCCTCTCCGAGGTGGAGGGGCAGTTCTCCGCCCAGGATTTGAACGGCCTTTTCATTCACTTCAGGATCAGTGAGGCCACCAATGAGCTTGACCATGTCAAACCCGGAAACCTCGAGCCCCAGGCGGCTTAGAGCCTGCCCCAGCTCCAGCCCGATTGCCCCGAGCCCGATGATGCCGATTTTCCGGGGCAGGTCCTGTTGTTCGAAAAAATCATCACTGGTCAGTATGCTGTCCCGAAAGGGCATCCATGCTTCTGGAACAAAAGGCCGTGCACCGGTGGCGATAACCACCCTTTCGGCTTCATAGGTCCTGTCCCCAACCCTGATTTCTGTGGGACTTAAAAAGGAAGCCCTCCCTCTTATCAGGCTCTTCCCGGCCAGTTTCAAGGTGGATTTTTTCATGCCCCCGGCAAATCTGTCGCGCAGGGTCCTGACATGTTTCATCACGCCGGGAACGTTGCATTGCAACCCCTCGCCCCCTTCTATTCCCTTTGCCTGGAAGGTCTGCCGGCGATGGAAGTCAGCGGCCACGCTGATCAGGACCTTGGAAGGCATGCAGCCGACCCTGGCGCAGGTTGTGCCCAAAGGTCCCGGGTCAATCATCAAATAATCATCCGTAAATTTTTGCACCTGCCTGAGAGCCGAGAGCCCGGCACTTCCGGCTCCTATGACTATTACACCAGTTTTCATTTTCATGCTTTGCTCCCGCTTTTCCCTATATTCTACTATTCATCCGGAACTGCTTCCCCTTCATCTTCAATGGCCAGCAGAAAAATGGAAATGACCGCCAGCGTCATTCCGCAGAGTATCACCGGATGGGGGATAACCCGGTAGAGGGAAAGGGAGATTGCGATCGTGATAACCGGGGCCACCGCATTGGTCAGTGGGCTGACAACCATGGCCTTTCCGTAGCGGAATGCATAGACGAGCGTCAGGGCCCCGATGGCATTGAGAATCTGGATCATAGCCGTCAACCAGGGGCCCTTGAACCCCCAGTTGATCTGCTGGGAAAAATCAGTCATCATCAGGGCAAAGGGAATCAGCATCAGCCCTGTCAGCATCATGTAAAAAAAGATGCTTTCGGCCTTCATGGTCTGGTTGGCGAATTTCATCACAAAGGCCTGGAAGCCCCATGCCAGGAACACCAGCAGGGCTAAAGCAATCCAGATAATTCCTCCTCCATTTGAATCTCCCCCCGGCTGATAGGACAGGAGCGGAATGGCAGCCAGTGCCAGGATGATCCCTGTCCAGCCCCTCCGACTGGCCCTCTCCTTCAGGAATATGTAGGACATCAGGATGGTGATCACTGGGGACAGGGAGATGAAAGGGAATACCAGGTAAGCCGGCCCGGTCCTCAGCGCCTGGAAAAGGATGACCTGGCCTCCCGCACCCAGGAATCCGATGATCATCCCAAGAATGACCGCCCTTCGGTCGTATTCCAGTTTCCAGCCGATGAGCCTCAGGGCGAACAGCGCGGGAATGATCATGGTAAGCGCCCAGACCGAGTACCCGAGCGTAGCCGGGAAGCCCGCTTTTTCAGGGATTTCGATCAGCGCTCCCCATACACCCCAGAACGTAGTGGTAATCACAGCGAAAATCAGCCAAGGTCTCATTTTCATTAGATGCTCCTGCCATTTTCAGATTGAATTCGGGTCCGGAATGTCATCTCACATAGATCCATACATAATACAGTTGGTTGGCCTTAAACCCAAGAGTAAATCGCCTGCCGGCCGCAGAAAAAAATGAGTCCCGGGCATCCTCATTCCGTTAAATTCCGGGCCGGAGGATCCTGCAGTCAGAACCGGCTATTACGGCTCCGGCTGGAATTTTAGAGCTGGTTTATTAAGGTAAGGCCATTTATCATGTGGATGACAACCTAAAAAGGAAGGTGCGCACATGGGAAATACTGAACGAAGAGCTGCCTGCAGATACGGGCTTGAAATGCCTGCCCGGCTCAGCTTCAGGGATAACAGCCAGGAGGCTGAAGTCAGCTTCAGCCTCAAAACCGGGGACGTATCATCTTCAGGGGCCTGTTTAAAGGGATCCGTTCCGGTGGAGGTGGGGACAGAGATGGAAATCAGACTGGAGATTCCCCTGGATAAGCTCCGCAATGTCACCAGCAGGGCGGCCAGGGTAATGCTCTCCGGTGTTGTGGTAAGGGTTTCCGGGGAGAGCATGGCCCTTTCTTTTAGAGACGAAGAAGATTCCCGGGAGCCGGGTACGGGCCGAAATCAGGACCGGGCCGCAGGGAGGCTTACAGCCCTGGAGCTGGAGATCCTCGAAAAGATAAGGGAGGGGGAGTCAAGCAGCAGGATTTCCGGGGAACTGGGAATGAGCCGGAACAGGGTGGAGAGCCATCTTTCCAGCATCTTGAAGAAATCCGGAGACAGAGACCGTCTTCGAATCGCCCTCCATTCTCTGCGCCGTCAGTAGGGGAAACAGCCTGCCGGTATCGCCGGGTCCTGCTCTCCCTTAACCCGCATTTCTCACCGGTTTTCGTAGCGAGGCGGCGAAGACGCCGTACTTTACAAATCTTCACGATACCTTTCAAGTAAACCCTCGTCAGAGACTCTGATCACAAAATTTCTAACAGAAGTGTGTTGACGATGTTAACGACACAGTCCTTGAAAAGGAGAAGAACATGAAAAAGTACGCGGCGATATTCCTGACAATTGCAATGATGATTTCATTTGTTTCGGTTTCGGCAGCAGCCCAGCCGTTCGGTGGGGCCGGAGGCGGCTCCGGAAACTCCAAAAACGGTGGTGTGAGTGGACCAGGGCAGGGTAACAAGGGTCTGTCCCGGGGGAATGTCCTTGGAATGAATGGGCTGATGGCCCTTGAGTTGACCGAACAGCAGCGGGAACAGATCAGGCTCCTGATGGAGGAACACCAGGCGGCGGCGGAGGCCGAGCGCGAGATGAACCAGGAGAGAATGCGGGCCCTGCGGGCAGCCCAGGCTGAAATCATGGAAGCGGATTATTTTGACGAAGCAGCCGCCTACGAGGTGCTGGCGGAAAAGGGAGCATTGAATATCGAACGTCAGCTGATCAGGCAGAGGTTCCAGCACCGGGTCCTCAATGAAATCCTGACCGAAGAGCAGAAGGATCAACTCCAGAACATGTGGAGGAACCAGGCTGCTTTCGGGGCTGGTACCGGGCAGGGGATCGGCCCTGGTGAGGGCCTTGGCGAATGCCCCTATATGTAACAGCCATGTTCCGGATGCCTGATTACATCGACTCCATTACAGGTGCGGAAGGGCCGGGCTTTACGGCTTCTTTTAAAAAAAATTGCAAGAGAAAGGGCTCCCGAATCCGGGGCCCTTTCTCTTGCTGGACACTGCTCTTGCGATGGGCGGAGGAACGTCCCCCTGACACTGGAAATCCAGCCTGCCCTATTGCCACTTTTCAAGAAAATCATGCATTTCCTTTCTGGCCTCGTCGTTCACCGTATGCCCGATGTCTGGATAGTACCTGAATCTGGTGGCCTCAAAACCCTTCCTTTCCAGTACTTCTTCCAGCAGCCTGTGCCTTTCCATGGGGGTCTCTCCGATTATTGAGAGGACCAGGCTCCTCTCCTCTTCATCAAATCCATCCGGATAGGGTACCGAATCATTTTCATCCTCTTCCCCAAGAAAAATAAACCTGCGGATTCCTTTGAACGAGGAGAGTTTGAAAGGCCGGCCTGTTATCTCTTTAACATCGCTTATTCCCACAGGGTAGGGGAGCGGCACTCCCCGGAAATTCTCCAGGGGGAACATCGGCAACCCCCCGGGAGACCCGTATGCG
>CAZOGT010000083.1:0-10643 GCA_964579015.1 uncultured Acidobacteriota bacterium
ATAGGATTGGAGCAGATAGACCTGCTAAACGTGCAAAGGAATTTGCCATGAAAAAGAACATTCCTCTCCTGCTCCTGTTCCCCATGATCATCTTCGGATCGGCACTCTTTACCGCGGCCCGGCCTGCTGCCGGGGGGGAAGAGGCCTCCGCGGACAGGGCCAGGCTCATTCCCGCGGAGAAGGTGAAAATCAGGGGGTTCTGGGGAGACAGGATAGACCTGGTGATCAGCAACCGGATTAAAGCCCAGGATATTGAACATCTTGTTGAGCCTTTTCGCAATCGTACTGAAACGCGTCTCTGGCAGTCGGAATTCTGGGGTAAATGGTTTCTTTCAGCCGCCGGGGCCTATGCATATACCAGGGATCCGGAACTCAAAGCAATCCTTGACACCGCTGTCCGTGAGCTGGCTGCAACACAGTCTGCTGACGGCTATATCGGAAACTACGCTCCCGGCTCCCGCCTGGAGCAGTGGGATATCTGGGGCAGGAAATATACGCTGCTCGGACTGCTCGCGTACCATGACCTCACCGGGGACAAACAGATTCTCCAGGCTGCGGGAAAGCTGGCAGATCACCTGCTGTCGGAAGTGGGCCCCGGGAAGGCGGATATCGTTAAAACCGGAAACTACAAGGGCATGGCCAGCAGTTCGATCCTGGAACCGATGGTCCTGCTTTACAACCGGACAGGGGACCGGAGATACCTGGACTTCGCCCGTTACATTGTCAGCCGGTGGGAGACCGCCGAGGGTCCCCGCCTGATAAGCAAGGCCCTGTCCGGGACTGATGTTGCCCGGAGGTTTCCCCATCCGGAACGGTGGTTTGCCCCTGAACAGGGGCAGAAGGCCTATGAAATGATGTCCTGCTACGACGGGCTGCTGGAGCTCTACAGGATCGATGGCAACGAGGATTACCTCCGTGCCGCCCGGATGACCGCCCGCAACATTATCGAAACTGAAATCAATGCCGCAGGGTCAGGCGCCAGCGTGGAATGCTGGTATGGGGGAAAGGCGAGCCAGGCCGCCCAGGCCCTGAAGACCATGGAAGCCTGCGTGAGCATGACCTGGATGAAGTACCTGTTCCAGCTTTACAGGATCACCGGAGAACCCGGGCTGGTCGACCAGATTGAAAAGACGGCCTACAACGCTCTTCCTGCATCCATGAACCCCGACGGGTCTTCCTTTGCCATGTACACGCCCCTGGCAGGGACCCGCCAGATGCTGGGAGGGCAGTGCGGAATGGACCTGAACTGCTGCAATGCCAATGCCCCCAGGGCGTTCATGATGCTTCCGAGGCTCAGTTACATGACCGACCTCCGGGGCGTGGTCGTGAACCTCTACACCGAGGGAGAAGCCTCCGTCCCCTTTTCCGGCAATGAAATCGAGATAAGGCAGACCACCGACTTCCCGGTATCGGGAAAAATCACCCTGGATGTCAATCCGCGGCACCCGGCTGAATTTACGCTCAGCCTCAGGATCCCAGCATGGAGCCGGGCCAGCTCCGCCCGGGTCAACGGCCAAAGCGTCCGGGGTATTGTCCCGGGAACCTACCTGCCCATCACCAGGCTCTGGGAGCCGGGGGACTCTGTCGAGCTTCACCTGGACATGAGGGGACAGGTCGAATTCCTGCAGGACGGAAACCATCGGCATGCCAGTATCCGGAGGGGGCCTGTCCTGCTGGCCCGTGACAGCCGCTTCGGCCAGGTTGATGAAGACGAAATCGCCCGGCCGCTTCTGGATGATGAGGGGTATTTCGAACTGGTCCCGGTTGATTCGGGAGAGGCCTGGATGCTCTTCACCGGGGAATTTCTTGTCGGTTCCGTGGTGGAGGGAGAGACCGGAAAGCCCGTCAGCCTCCCCCTCTGCGATTTCGCGTCCGCCGGAAACACCTGGGACCATCAGTCCAGGTACCGGGTCTGGATCCCGCAACCCCTGAACCCGATGGAAGCCCGGAACTGAAACCCGGGTCAAGCCGTGGCATAAGCTTCCTGTGGCATAAGCTTCCAGCTTATAAACAGGCATCCTGCCC
The DNA here is from genome assembly GCA_964579015.1 of uncultured Acidobacteriota bacterium. Classification (GTDB taxonomy): domain Bacteria; phylum Acidobacteriota; class UBA6911; order RPQK01; family JAPXNP01. Next base: position 2,026 of record CAZOGT010000083.1, read on the forward strand.
CGGTTGTGGCATAAGCTTCCTGTGGCATAAGCTTCAAGCTTATGAACAGCTTATGAACAGCTTATGGCCAGCTTATGGACGTTCCTTCCTGGTGACTGTCCCCAGCAGCCGTGTACCATATTCAACCATAAACAGGAGAGAATCAACCAGTGATTAAACAGGGGTTCCCCCAATGTTTGCAGGCGAGCAGGATGTTAAATCGGGGTTGGCGTCGGTATCGAAGAAACTGCCGAGCCGGCCCTGAATCCTTGGAGTCCGGTCTGCCGGAGAATCGACCCCGATAGCGATACCGACCCCGACGCCGAGGTGGAAAGCGTGCCATGAGCTGGAAGCTTATGCCACGCTGTAACGCCGCCATGCGCTGATCAGGAGGTCCGCGCTCCGTGGGAAATGCGCAGATGGGGACAGAGGTGTTTATCCATCCATGAATAGATCAGGTTCCTGGAGTCCTTGTTCACCGAATGTCCCTGTCCGTGAACATAGAACGAAAACTTGTCTGCCGCGCCCTCCAGGGTGTAGGCTTCGAGCACCTTCAGGTCCATCAGGGCCCTCTGTTTCTGGGTCATGGGGTCTCCGTCATTGATTCCGAACAGGTCCAGGAACGGCCTGGGCGCCACCAGGGCCATTATTTCATGGAAATCAATGGGCGGAAGCCGACCTTCGAGCAGCCCCTCGCGGAGCGGTTTGAAGTATATGTACCAGTAATCCCTGGACCATTGCAGGACCTCGCGGTTATGCCTGAAAAAGGGGGCGGAGCAATTGCAGGCCGCGGCCTGGATCCGCTGGTCGTAGGCCGCGAGAAAGAGGGAACCCTGCCCGCCCAGGGAATGCCCCATCACCCCTATCCGCTCCGGTTTCACTTCGGGCTGGGCCTGCAGGATGTCAATCGCGATGCTGTGCTCCCACGTAAACTTGCCCACCGCGGTCCACTCCGGGTGCTTCCTGTAAAAACGACCGGTTTCGTAGGGGCCTTCCGGCGGAATCCTGTGGCCCGCCACGAAATGGTCCGGGGCGATCACCACAAAGTCGCGGCGGGCCAGGTGGTCGAGGTATGCTTTCTGGTAATTGTCCTCGAGCCCGGCAGTCCGCTCCTTCCCGTTCAGGTAGGTGCCGTGAAGGGCCACGATCCCCGGGAGCTTTCGTTCCGGGTAGAGGGGTACGGCCAGGTAGGCATGGGCCCGTTCATCCGGTTCGACCCGGTAGCTGACAAGCCTCCGGACATAGGAATCGTCCACCACTACCTCTTCGTGGACCTGGAGGTCAGGATCAGGCCTTTCCGCGGGCTTGAAATCATCCCTGAGCAGGTCAAGGTAGCGTTTCCTCAGCACCTCTTTCCTTTTCATCCATTCTTCCCTGTCGGCAATCCCCTCCAGGAGATCATCCCAGGAACTCCTGATCAGCGGCGGAGAAGACACGTACCTTTTTTCTTCCATTTTTTCTCAATCTCCCCTCAGCGGCAGCAGCCAACCCTGGTTACCGTGGCATAAGCTCCCATCGTGGCATAAGCTTCCAGCGTGGCATAAGCTTCCAGCGTGGCATAAGCTTCCAGCGTGGCATAAGCTTCCGTGGCATAAGCTTCCAGCTTATGGTCCACCTTATGGCGTTCCTCTCCAGGTGACTGTCCCCTTCTCAATTCTTATACGGGATCGTGCCGGAATCATCCACAACGTATCCCCATTGCCTTATATATTCAGGTCCTGGCAAAAATTCGTCTCCTGTTTTCCGCAGTTGTGCGGTGAGCCTCTCTTCGAGACGGTTCTGCAGAGCCAGGTATTCGGGTTGACCGCACAGGTTCCGAAGCTGGAAAGGGTCCTCCAGATTATCGTACAGCAGCCAGGGACCCTGCAGGTCCCGGGTATAGGTGTAGCGGGCGGTGCGGACTCCCCGGTATTCCCTGCCGCCCCTGGACCTCTGCCATTGCCCGAATGGAGAGGGACAGCAAATAAAGGCGGCATTGTCGGATTCCTTCATTTCACCGGAGATCAGCCTTGAATAATCGGTTCCTTCAACACAGGAAGGAATCCCCACGCCACTCAATCCCAGCAGCGTAGGCATGATGTCCGGAGTATTGATCGGCATGTCAATCTGCCGTCCTTCAGGCCCGTGGGCCGCGGGATACCTGACAAGGAAGGGAACCAGTATTGATTCATCCCAGGGCTGCTGCTTTTTCTGTCCTCCCTGGGAATAGAGCATGTCCCCATGATCGGAGGTGAAAACAAATATTGTATTCCTGCTTAAACCCTGCTCCTCAAGGGTATCCAGCAGGCTTCCCAAACAATCATCCAGGGCCGCAATATGGGCGTAATACCCGGCTAAAGCGTTCCTGGCGTTCTCCCGGAACTCTTCCGGGACATTTTCCCTCAATTCAATCTCCTCGGGGCGGAAACGGGACCTGTATTTTTCAGGTGCGGTATGGTAGGGGGCATGGGGAGGCCCCCAGGAGAGGAAAAGGCAAAACGGCCTGCCTGAAGCATGCTGCCTGATATACCGGTTGGCCTCACGGGTCTGGGCTTCAGCATCATACCCCTCCCACCGGAGACGGACATCCTCATCTCCGTAATAGTAGGAATTGTTGTAATCGTGGGAACATCCGTAAGCTCTCCAGAAATTGAATCCCTGCCTTCTCTCCGGCGGAATGAACGCCCCCCTGTCAATTCCGTCCAGGTGCCATTTGCCAATATAGCCGGTATCATATCCCGCTTCACCATAGACCCTGGCAATCGGCCTTTCCTGGTCGGCCAGGGGGGCATCATTGAGGAACACTCCATGGGTCAGTGGATATTGCCCGGTCAGAAGACCGGCCCTGTACGGACAGCATACCGGGCAGCCTGATACCGCATTCCTGAAATTGACGCTTTCCCCGGAGAGCCGGTCCAGGTTGGGCGTGCGGATATTTGGATCTCCGGCATATCCTGTGGCCTGGGCCCGCCACTGGTCGGCAAACACAAATACCAGGTTGGGTTTCCGGGGAGTACCCGCGCTGTTTCCGAAGCCATTCCCCATCATTAAGGAAGCAGCTCCCGCACCGGCCGTCTTCAACAGGGCCCGCCTGCCCAGTTTCCTTCCAGTCATTCAAACCTCCCTTTTCAAACCTCCCTTGATTTCAATCCATTTTACTACCTCCACTAGGGGATTGATACCAGGATCCCTCCACCTTTCAGGCGCCGGATCCAGACAATTCCACTTGACACTTCCCGGCATTCCGCAACAAAATCAACATATATCATCGCTAATCACCCAAACAGTGTTAAGGAATATCTCAAATCATGAAATACAGAATCGGAATCCTGGGCGGAGGCAATATCAGCGAGAGCCACCTCAGGGCGGCAATGGAGATCGGGGATATCCAGGTTTCCGGCGTGTGCGGCCCGAACAGGGAAAAGGTCGGGAAGCTGGCTGAAGCGGCCGGGGTCCCGGCTTTCATTGACGAGCGAAGCTTTTTTGATGCATGCCCGATGGACCTGGTGGCCATAGGCAGCCCCTCGGGACTGCACGCCTCACAGGGTATGGAGGCTGCTTCCCGCGGCATCCATGTGCTGGTGGAAAAGCCCATTGATGTCACCACCCGGAAGGCGGACCAGCTCATTGAAGCCTGCGGGGCCGCCGGGGTCAAGCTGGGAGTGTTTTTCCAGGACCGGACCTCATCCGGAGCCCGGGACCTGAAGGCCCTGGTCGAGAGCGAGGCCCTGGGCAGGCCTCTGCTGGCCACGGCCCACGTGAAATGGTACCGTGAACCGGGATACTATTCCGGCTCCCGCTGGAGAGGCACCTGGAGCCTGGACGGGGGAGGGGCGATAATGAACCAGGGAATCCATACCCTGGACCTCCTGATCTGGCTGCTGGGCAAACCCCGGAAGGTGTTCGGCTTTACCAGGACCATGCTGCATGATATCGAAACCGAAGATACCGCGGTTGCCGTGATTGAATTCGAATCAGGAACCCTGGCAACCTATGAAGCAGCGACCTCGGCCTACCCCGGGCAGCCCCGCAGGATTTATCTGACCGGGAGCAGGGGCACGGCTTCGCTGGTCCATGACAGGCTCACCGGGGTTTCTATGCTTGGCGAACCCGCGCGGGGGGAGGAAGCCGCAAGTGCCGAAGAGCCTGAAAACACCAGCTCACCCAAGGTGTCCGATGTGTCGGGGCACCGGATGGTCATGGAGGATTTCATTGCTTCCATCCGGGATGACCGGCCCCCGATGTGCGACGGAAAGGAAGCCCGCAGGAGCGTGGAGCTGGCAGGCGCGATTTACGAGTCTTCCCACACCGGCCTTCCTGTTGATATCTGAGCGCCCGCGACCGCCGGCTCAGGGAGCTCCGGTCCGCCGCACCGGCGGGAGGCCCTGTACGGGAGAACTTTCAATAGGGGAATGAAAATGCTATATCGAACCTTGTTTATACTGAGTCTTTTCGCTGCAACCCTGTCGGCTGCTGACCGGAATGTAGTCCTGATTGTCGCCGATGATCACGGCCGGGATACCGGGGCCTACGGGAACACGGCAATCAGGACCCCCCACCTGGACAGCCTGGCCTCCGGGGGCACACTCTTCTCCAGCGCCTTTGCCACCACGGCCAGCTGCAGTGCCAGCCGCTCGGTGATCCTTTCCGGGCTTTTCAACCACCGCAACGGCCAGTACGGGCACCAGCACGATTACCACCATTTCCAGAGCTTTGAAAACCTGAAGACCCTGCCCGTGCTCCTGGGAGAGGCGGGTTACAGGACCGCTTCCGTCGGTAAATACCATGTAGCCCCGGAAGCCGTGTACCACTTCCAGGAATACATCCCCGGAAATTCACGCAACCCGGTGGAGATGGCTGATAACAGCGAAGCTTTTATCAGGGATGACCCGGACCGGCCTTTCTTCCTCTATTTCTGCACTTCGGACCCTCACCGGGGAGGGGGCGTGGTCGAAGACAGCATGTACAAGCCTGACCGGTTCGGAAACATTCCGGGGGGATACGACGGGATAACTGAGGTTGCCTACGAACCCGAAGAGGTCATTGTGCCTCCCTTTTTGCCCGACACGCCGGCAACCAGGGCGGAACTCGCCCAGTATTACCAGTCCATTTCCAGGATTGACCAGGGCATAGGCAGGCTGATGGAACTGCTGAGGGAACACGGGGCCTGGGAAAACACCCTCGTCATCTACATCTCTGACCACGGGATGGCCTTCCCCGGGGCCAAGACCACGGTGTATGAGCCGGGCCTCAAGTCCCCATGCATCGTGCGCCACCCCGGGGCCGGGAAAAGGGGCATTGTGAACAGCGCCCTGGTCAGCTGGGTGGACCTGACTCCCACCATCCTCGATTATGCCGGGGTCGATCCCCCGGTCTATGAGCCCAATATCAACAACCGGTATGTGCGCTCCCAGCTTGCTGACACCCACGGCCTGCACGGCCGCTCCTTCCTGCCCATCCTGGAAGAGGAAAACCCCGAAGGCTGGGATGAGGTCTACGCCTCCCATACCTTTCACGAAATCCAGATGTACTACCCGATGCGGGTGGTGAGGAACCGGGACTACAAGCTTATCTGGAATATTGCCTGGCCTCTCCCCTATCCTTTCGCCTCGGACCTCTGGGCCTCCGCCACCTGGCAGCATGTCTACAGGCAGGGCATGGACACCCGGTACGGAAGCAGGTCGGTCAGGGAGTATATCCACCGTCCCGAGTTCGAGCTCTACGACATGCGGAAGGATCCATGGGAGACCTCCAACCTGGCAGGCAACCCTGAATACTCCGAAATCCTGGAACAGATGAAAAGCAGGATGAAGGAGTTCCAGGTCAGGACAACTGATCCCTGGCTGCTTAAATGGGAATATGAATGACGGGGGTGCCGGCCGCGCCCCCGATCCGGGCCCGTATTCCCTTTCCTCCGGGACTCGGGAAAAATGCCATGAACTCTTTGCCCCGCAAATCCGTAATCAGTTGACAGAGAGCAGCGGGAAGCATCCCGCGCAACAGGTTGAATCAACGGGAACCATGATCCCCGGACAGGAAAACTGAAGGACGCGACAAGGAACGATACCCTTGCTTGAACTTGATAATTTACAGGTAACATTCGGGAAACAGGAGGTGCTGAAAAGCTTGCAGGTTTCCCTCGAGAGCAGCGCCGTGGGCCTGCTCGGCCCCAACGGGGCCGGCAAGACTACGCTGCTCAATACCCTGCTCGGGTTCAATCCCCCCACTTCCGGCACCGCCCGGGTGCTCGGCCTGGACATCCGCCGGGACTCCGCGGAGATGAAAAGCCTGATCGGGTACATGCCTGAAAACGACTCCTTCGTGTCCGGGATCACCGCGGTCCGCTTTGTCTCCATGATGGCCGAGCTTTCGGGCCTGCCCCGGGATGTCGCACTCGAAAAGGCCCACGAGACCCTCTTCTGGACCGGGCTGGGGGAAGCCCGCTACCGGAAGGTTGAAACCTTTTCCCAGGGGATGAAGCAGCTGGTGAAGCTGGCCCAGGCCATCGTGCACGGCCCCAAAGTCCTTTTTCTGGATGAGCCGACCAACGGGCTCGACCCTCCGGCCCGCCAGCGGATGCTCTCGCTGATCAATGACATCGTCAACAGGGCAGGCACCAGGCTGCTCCTCTCCTCCCACCTGCTGCGGGACGTGGAGGAGTGCTGCCGGGACGTGCTGATCCTCAACCAGGGGGAGATTGCCGGGTGCCACAACCTGGAGGAGGAGAAGGAATCCAAGTTCAAGTTCCTGGAACTCGACCTGCAGGGCGACAGGGAGGCCTTCACGGCTGAAATCGAGCGCCTCGGCTGCAGCAGCGCCTCTTATGCCGACGGGCGGCTCAAGGTGGTCCTGCCTGAAAACCTGAGCTCAGCGGAAATCTTCATGACCGCGGTAAACATGAATGTGCAGGTCAGGAAAATGGAAATGAAACGAAGCACCCTGGAAGACATCTTCCTGCGGGCAGTGGAGAAGCGCCATGGCAGTCTACAGTAACCAGCGGCACCGCCCCTACCAGGGAGAGCTGACCGGGCCGATGGAAAGGTTCATGATCATCCCCCGCTACGCCTTCCGGTCGATCCTCGACTCGCGGCTCTTCCTCCTTTTTTTCTCCGGGTGCTTTACCGTGCCGATCGGGTCGCTGCTCTTCATCTACCTGAGCCATAATCTCGACGCCCTCCAGCTGCTCGGAATCAATCCCGGGGAGCTGGATCTCGTAGGAAACACCTTCTTTTTCAGGATCACCCAGGTCCAGTGCATCCTCTCGTTCTTCCTGACAGCCCTGGTGGCGCCCGGGCTGCTCCTGCCGGACATCAACAACAACGGGCTGCCGCTCTACTTCAGCCGCCCCGTCACCAAGCCGGTCTACCTGGCCGGAAAGCTTTTCGTGCTGGCCGCGATCCAGTCAGCGGTGACCTGGGCGCCCCTGCTCCTGCTCTTCCTTTTCCAGTCCGGCCTGGCAGGAGGCGGATGGATCTTCGACCACTTCGATATCCTGGTTGCCATAATCGGGGGGTCCCTCTCCTGGATCCTGGTCACTTCGCTCGTTGCCCTGGCCGTTTCATCCATGGTGAGGTGGAAGGCCGCAGGCGGGGCCCTGCTCCTCGGGGTGGTCTTCATCGCCTCCGGAATGGGCGAGGCTGTCAACGAGATCTTCCGGACCAGGTGGGGATCGGTATTCAACCTGATATACATGTTTGAAAAAATCTGGGAATGGTTCTTCAGGTACAACACCGCCGGAAACATCATCGTGGTGCCGTCCAGCGAGGCTCCCTACCTGCCGCTGCCCGTCTACCTGCTGGCCCTCGTGGTCATCAGCCTGGCCTGCGTGGGACTGCTCTGGCGGAGAATCCGGGCCTTCGAGGTGGTGAAATGAGCGAAAGGAACGAGCGTCCGCCCGTGGTATTCAGGGACGTCTCCCGCTTCTAAGGGGAGGTGCTGGGAGTGAACCGGGTCTCCTTCGAGCTCCAGCCGGGGATCACCAGCCTGGTCGGGCCCAACGGCTCCGGAAAGTCAACGCTGATGAACCTGATGTTCGGGCTGCTCCGCCCCAGCCGGGGCGAGATTTCCGTGTTCGGGCACTCCCCCTACGAGCCGGAGAAGATTTTTCACCGGGTCGGGTACTGCGCCCAGTACGACACCTTTCCCCGGGGCGCCACGGGAAACGATTTTCTCGGCTCTTTTTTGCGGGTCCGGGGTTTCTCCCGGGACGAGGCCCGGGAGCTTGTGGCGCGGGCCGCTGAAATGGTGGGCATGACCGACGCCATGCACCGCAAGGTGGCAGGCTACAGCAAGGGGATGCGGCAGCGGATCAAGCTGGCCCAGTCCCTGGCCCACAGGCCTGATTTGCTGGTGCTTGATGAGCCGCTGAACGGGCTGGATCCCCTGGCCCGGGCCGACATGATCGCCCTTTTCCGCCAGCTGGCCGGGCAGGGGGCGCACATCATGGTCTCCAGCCACATCCTGCACGAGGTGGACATGATTTCCGACCAGGTAATCATGGTCCACGGCGGATACGTGGTGGCCGAGGGGCAGATCCAGTCAGTGCGCTCCGAGATGAGTGACCACCCGGTGCAGATGCTGGTGCAGTGCACCCGGATGAAGGAGCTGGCCTCGGAATTGGTGAAGATGGACCAGGTGATCGAGATCAAGATCCAGGCCGA
>CAZOGT010000084.1:0-10627 GCA_964579015.1 uncultured Acidobacteriota bacterium
AGATCATGCACAGCCCCATGGCCCTGGCCTTCCACTTGCGGGACGAGGAGGGGGTGAACGAACCACTGCGTACCGGTCAGGAGGTGGAGTTTTACGACAAGATCAAGGCATTCGTGAGCGAGAAAGACGGCGACGACGTGTTGTCGATGGACGAACTGCTGGTCATGGCGCTGGACGTGACGCCCCGGGAGCAGGATACCCGGCTCATGATGGAGGACACCCGGCCGAGGAATGACGAGGTGGTCAATCTTTACCTTGCTTTTCTGACTGTCCACAACGTAATGCGGGTGCTCGCCCGGCCCGAGCAGTGGGAAAGTGATGTCTTCGGTGATCCTCCCCAGCCCGGCGATTACGGGCATCCCAGGTCCGACCCCGTCTATCCCATGCTGGAGGACATCATGGCGCTGGGCACCACGGGAGGGCCGCATCTGCCTGCCAGAAGCAAGCAGCTCTTCCCTGTACTGTACAGGCGAGGCACGGAGTATGTCAGCGATCGCCAATGGAGTGTCGGCCTTTTCGGGCCGAAAGGGATCTTCCAGATTCAACCCGGCGTCGAATACGCTCCCAATCAGGCTAAAGCGAATCACTGGAACGGAGGGTGCCATTATTATTACTGGGTGGGAGCCCTGGGGGAACCGGTCATGGGCGAGCTCGGCATTAAGTTCGCCGCTTTGCTGGAGCAGGACGCAAAGAACGAAACCGCCACCGCGGAGCGGGGAGAGGTGCAGATAAGCTACTGTTTCGGAGGTGCCCGTCTCGGCGAGAAGGCCAGGGAATATGCGCTCGCCAACCGTTGAATCCTTCGGCCAGTTCAGGAACTCCCTGTTATTCTCCCGGCCAGGTCCCTTCCGCTGAGGAAAGCTCCCTCCACCCTTGATCCCCGGCACCAGTCTCCGCACAAACCGAGAGACAATTCTGGAGCCCATAAACAACCTTCCGATACCGAGGGGGCTTTACGGAAGAAACACTGCCGCGCGGAAACTTGATTTTCAATCCGCCAAAGGGTAAAACTTAAGGAGGCCTGGAAGGACCGGAAAAGCCCCGGGGCCTTAATCAACCGGGCGGGAAAAGGGAGGCCCTGATTGAACGCTTTACTGTTGTTTCTGGTTTGCGGCGGCGGATTCCTGATTGCCTACCATACCTACGGGAGATTTTTGGGGCGGAAGATATTCAGGATTTCGCCCGGGGCAGACGTCCCCTCCAGGACCCATGAAGACGGTATTGATTTTGTCCCAACCAGGAAGGGCATAATCTTCGGCCATCATTACACTTCCATAGCTGGTACCGGACCGATTGTCGGGCCTGCTATCGGCCTTATCTGGGGATGGCTTCCGGCCGTTCTCTGGGTGTTTTTCGGGTCCATCTTTATCGGGGCTGTTCACGATTTCGGATCCCTGATCGTATCAATGCGCAATGAAGGCGAGAGCCTCAGCGAGGTGGCGGCCAGATATATCAATAAAAGAGTCAGGCTGATTTTCTTCATACTCATTTTTCTGATTCTGCTGATAATCATCGCAGTGTTCGGCGTCGTGATAGCTGCCGTATTTCACCGGTTCCCCTCTTCCGTGGTCCCGGTTTGGCTGCAGATACCCATAGCGATGCTGCTTGGCTGGGCTATATATAAAAAGGGCTACCCTGTAGTATTCTCTACAGCCGTGGCAGTACTGTTTATGTATCTGTCGATGATACTCGGGAGCCTTTACCCCGTGGACTTTGGACAGGCTCTGGGGCTGCCTGCAACCGGCTTCTGGGTGATAATCCTCCTGATTTATGCCTTTTTTGCCTCGACTCTGTCCGTAAGAACGCTTCTCCAGCCAAGGGATTACATCAATGCCTGGCAGCTTTTTATTGCGATGATTCTCCTGGCTGCCGGCACCGCGGCCATCAGCATTCTCGGGGAGGGCGCCATGGTCGCCCCCGCAGTCAACCAGGCAGTGCCGGCCGGCACTCCGCCGATGTTCCCCTTTCTTTTTATCATCATTGCCTGCGGAGCAGTCAGCGGATTCCATTCCCTGGTGGCTTCCGGAACCAGCCCCAAGCAGGTGGCAAGTGAATCCGACGCCCAGTTTATAGGCTATGGTTCGATGCTTATGGAAGGCGTCCTGGCCCTGCTGGTTGTAATTTGTATAGGAGCGGGAATAGGGCTGGGCTATACCCTGGCCAATGGAACCACCCTGTTTGGAGTTGAAGCCTGGAATCATTTTTACAGCAGCTGGATTGGGTCCAAGGGCCTTACCGATAAACTCGCCCCGGTAATTGAGGGGGCTGCAAACCTGATGGAAAGCCTTGGTTTTCCCGAGATTTTCGGCATTACCGTTATGGGGGTTTTTATCGCATCATTTGCCGGCACCACTCTTGATACCGCGGTTCGCCTGCAGCGGTATATCGTATTTGATCTGGCTACGGATGTCTCGATAGGGAGTCTCAGGAACCGGTGGACCGCGACTTCTCTTTGCGTGGGCTGCGCGGTAGCGCTGGCCTTTATCAGCGGCGCCGACGGGACCGGCGCCATGAGGCTCTGGCCGCTCTTTGGAAGTGCCAACCAGCTCCTTGCGGCAATGGCCCTGCTGATGGTCACGCTTTACCTCCAGAGCAAAGGGGGCCTGAAGTGGCTTTTTGCCGGGATCCCGTGCATCTTCATGGTGGTCATTTCCAACTGGTCAATCTACGAGAACGGAAAGATTTTCGCGGCCGGCGGAAACTGGCTGCTGGTCTTCATGGACGGAGTGTTTCTCCTGCTCTCGCTGTGGATAACTGTGGAAGCCGTGGTGGCGTTTTTCAGGTATCAGGGCATTGCCGAAGAGGCTGTCGATTGACGGTGGCATAAGCATCTTGCTGTGGCATAAGCATCTTGCTGATGATTAGCCGTGGCATAAGCATCTTGCTTATGATTATCCCGACCTGTGGCCGGGACCTGTTGATGCCGCCTGCCGGCGGCGTTGGTTCAGCTGCCGGTCGAAAGACCGCCAGGACGCGAAGCCGTAGAGAAAACCACAATATTCGTTGCGCCACCGCGGCGTTGCGTTTTCTGTTTTAACGCATTGTGCTTTAACGCTGAGGCGCTGAGACGCCTTGGTCAATACTGGTTTGCTCTGCGTCCCTGTGTCTCTGCGTTGCATCTGTCGGCAAACCGGACTATTCCATCAAATCTTGAATCTGTTATCTTGAATTTTAACTGCAGCCCATGGGTCTGCAATTAAAAGACAATTCTCGGCAGCCCTGCCTCCTCAATGGCCCTGCTGAATTCCTTTACCTGGTTTTCCATGATCAGCCGGTATTCTTCGGCGATCTCCTCCCATTCCTTCTGCAGGTCACTGAATCTTGTTGCGGCTCCCTCGGTAGGAGCGTCATTCCCGCCGGCGACATAGCCATAGAGGTAGGCGAACTGGTTGTCGAGCATCGGCGGAAAGTTCAGGGGGTCCTGGCCGCTTTCACTCCTGGTCTGGATAAGCTTTTCCTCCACGGCAGTCAGCTTCTGAATCATTTCCTTCTCCAGTGCTCCTGTGCCCAGATCCACCCCGGCCTTTTCAGCGTTGCCGCTGATCCGCTTCACCTGTTCCCTGACGGACCGGATCTCCCTGACCGTGTCATAGATTTCAGAGAGGCTGCTTTTGATATTCGCTGCCATTTCAAACTGGGCCTCGAATTCAGCCTGGCTGGTGTCGATGCGGGGGTCGCTCAATACCATCAGAGGCTGGACCGCGCTCCACTCCCCTCTTTGCACCCTGACCTGGTATCCTCCGGGAACCGCCAGCTGGCCTCCGGTAAATCCCCAGACTTGGGCTCCTTCCGGGACCTCAACGCCCCGGTGCCTGAGATTCCAGACAAAATGGTTCAATCCCTTTTCAATCTTCAGGTCTTCAATTTCAGGAGCATCGTTATCCGCTTCTTCATCGGGTTCCGCCGAGCCATCGGACTTGATCCTTCCGGAAAATGTCCTCAGGACGTTATCCTCTCTGTCCAGGATCTCCAGCTCTACTTCTTCAGCGCCTTCTTCGGCCAGAAAGAAATTGATAACAGCCCCGTTGGGGGGACTCGAACCCTCTACATTGTCTATGCTGTCTCCGGCCTGCTGGAAGAAAGCTCTGTAAGCCGGCCGGGCAGTGAAAAGGATATCCTCCTCCACGGATGTTTCAGCCTCCAGCTCCTGGAGGACATTGAGGTCGTCCAGTATCCAGAATGAGCGTCCCTGGGTGGCCACCACCAGGTTTTTCCGGTGGACGGCCAGGTCGGTAACCGGGGTTGCAGGCAGGTTGAGCTGCAGTTTCTGCCAGTTTCGCCCCTCATTAAAGGATACATACAGGCCAAACTCAGTGCCGGCATAGAGCAGACCTTTTTTATCAGGATCTTCTCTTACCACACGGGTGAAATGGTCGGCCGGAATTCCGTTGTTTCCGTCAGTCAGGAGGGTCCAGGTTTCTCCATGGTCGCCGGTCATGAAAATGTAGGGCCTGAAATCTCCCAGCCGGTAATTGTGGACCGCGGCAAAGGCACGGCCAGGGGAGTGTGACGAAAGCTCAATCATGTTCACAGTCGCCCACTCCGGAAGAGCTTCAGGCGTTATGTTATCCCATGTTTGTCCGCTGTCCCGGGAAATGTGGATCAGGCCGTCATCAGACCCGGCCCAATATTCTCCCTCCCGGTGCGGGGATTCTTCAAAGGCAAATATGGTCCCATAAACCTCGGTCCCGGTGTTGTCCAGGGTGATCGGGCCTCCCGAATGCTTTTGTTTGCTTTTGTCATTTCTGGTGAGGTCCGGACTGATATCCTTCCAGCTCTGCCCCTCATTTTCCGACATGTGGACTACCTGTGAGGTGTGAAAGAGCTTTGTGGGGTCGTGCCTGGATACCCTGATCGGGGCATTCCACTGGAAGCGGTACTTCAGGACCTCGGGGGCCTGGCCGAGCTGCAGCTGCGGGTAGACCAGCACCTGCCTGTACTCATCGGTCTCCAGGTTGACCCTGGAAATAGATCCGCCATAGCAGCCTGCATAGATAATGTTGTCATCCCGGGGATCTATGGCGATGTGCCCGCTTTCGCATCCTCCCACTGAAAACCAGTTTTCATAGGCGGTAAGCCCTCCGGGATTACTGCTGGGCACCGAGATGGTCGAATTATCCTGCTGGGCTCCGTACACCCGGTAGGGGAACTGGTTGTCAACGGTTACGCGGTAGATTTCGGCAGTCGGCTGGTTGTTGATGGGGCTCCAGGTCTCGCCCCCGTTCAGTGAAACATGGGCGCCGCCGTCATTAGTCTGCAGAATGATCTTCGGGTTGCCAGGATTGATCCAGAGGTCATGACAGTCACCATGAAGAACAGGGATTGACTGGAAGGTCTTTCCCCCGTCGATTGACTTATAGAACGAAGTGTTAAGCGCATAAACCGTATCAGCGTCCTGCGGATCGGCATAGATCCTGCTGTAGTACCAGGCCCTTTGCTGCAGCTTCCGGTCGCTGTTGACCCTGGCCCAGGATTCTCCGTAATCGTCAGAGCGGTAGACACCGCCTTTCTCGTTTTCCACCAGGGCCCAGACCCTCGAGGATTCAGCCGGAGAAACCGCGACCCCGATCTTGCCGGTCACGCTTTCCGGAAAGCCGCCTTTGAGGCGTTCCCAGGAATCGCCTCCGTCATCGGATTTGAAGAGCCCGCCCTTGCCGCTTACGCCTTTGAGTGTCCAGGGAGTGCGTCGGATGCTCCACATGGAGGCGTAGAGTATCCTGGGATTGGTTGGGTCCATGGCCAGCTCCGCAGCACCGGTATTTTCATCCAGAAACAGGACCTTCTCCCAGGATTCTCCTCCATCGCTGCTCCTGAAGACCCCCCTTTCCTCGGTACCAGCAAAGAGGTTTCCCAGCACGGCTGCGTAGACCAGGTCGGGATCTTCGGGATGGATACGGATCCTGCTGACCTGGCCGGCCTCCGGGAGCCCTGCATGCCTCCATGTTTTGCCGGCGTCAGTGCTTTTATAGAAACCGTCGCCTGGAGATATGTTTCCGCGGGGAGCATTTGACCCGGTCCCCACATAAATCACGTTAGGGTCTGAATCAGCTACGGCTACCGCGCCTATCGAACCTGCTTTAAAGTATTTGTCCGAGATGTTGAACCATGAGGTCCCGGCATCCTCGGTCTTCCAGACTCCTCCGCCGGTACTCCCCATGTAAAACGTGTAAGGATTTCCCGGCACTCCGGTTCCCGCGGTCACCCTGCCCCCGCGGTAGGGCCCGATGCTGCGATATTCCAGGCCCTGATATAGCTCGGGACTGACAGTGATGTTAACCTGGTCTTCAGCATCCGCACCAATCGCGCATAACATGTTCATGGAAAAAGTTAACATCAGAAGGATAGATACTTTTACAGCTGTTTTCATGGGGCCTCCAGTTTTGATCTTTATTGTAGGACAGGCGGGGGAATTAGTGAAGAGGCCTGCTGAATAAAGAGAACGGGAACCAGGCCCTCCAGAAAGCCGGGGGTCCCTGATCACGGGCGTTGGGCTTAGAATTCGGTTGTCCCTGGCCCCGCTCTCTGATTTAATGACTGGTATCGGGGAATCTTGGTTTGTCCGCTTACGTTTAGAAACAGGAAAGGCCGGAGGATATCATGAAAGAAACCAGGCGTTTATTCATAGTTTTTTTGTTGTTTTTGCTTCTCCCTGTAACCGGGAAAGCTGCTGTCCGTCTTCCTGCTGTTATCGGAAGCAACATGGTGCTGCAGCAGGGAATGGAGCTCAATATCTGGGGGTGGGCTGCACCAGGAGAGGAGGTCCATGTTGTCCTGGATGGAAATGAGGCCTCAACTGAAGCTGACCGGCTGGGAGAGTGGAAAGTCATAATACCTGCCCAGGAAGCAGGCGGCCCCTATACCATGAAGGTCTCCGGTGAAAATAGCATTGAGCTGCAAAATATCCTGATCGGTGAAGTATGGGTCTGCTCAGGCCAGTCCAACATGGAGAAAAAGATCGGTCCCATGCCCGGGCAGAAGCCTGTGATCAACTGGGTGCGGGAAACTGCTGCCGCGGATTATCCTGAAATGAGGCTTTTCCATATACCGAGGGCCACTTCAGGAGTGCCTGTAAGTGACGTGAATGCCGCCTGGATGGAATGCAGCCCCGAAAATATCAGGGATTTTTCCGCTGTCGCCTATTTTTTCGGCCGGGACATTCACCGTGAAACCGGTTATCCCGTGGGCCTGATCATGACCTCCTGGGGCGGGACCAGGGCGGAACCCTGGACTCCGCCATCCGGGTTTGCCCAGGCCGCCGGGACCGCCGGGATTGCCCGCCGGGTGGAGAGCGTCAACAGGGATTACCGGGGAAAAATGGCTTCCTACCTTACCGCAAAGGCCGGGTGGGAGGAACGGGTCAAGGCTTCGGCTGTCTCAGGAACTCCCCTCCCTCCGGCGCCGCTGGAACCGGTCCATCCGCTCAATGACCGACAGGAGCCGACCGGGCTATACAATGCCATGGTAGCCCCAATCGTAAGCTATGGGATTCGCGGAGCCATCTGGTACCAGGGTGAGTCGAACCGCGGAGACCGGTTAAGGTACGCCGATAAAATGGAAGCCCTGATCAAGGGGTGGCGCACCGAGTGGAAACAAGGGGATTTCCCTTTTTATTTCGTGCAGTTGGCACCTTATAATTACTCCAACACGGACGTGGTCGGACACACCTACCCGGAAGCCTATTACCTCCCGGAAATCTGGGTGGCCCAGCTGAAAACCCTGCAGATTCCCAGCACGGGGATGGCGGTCACTACCGATATCACGGAGCTCTACGACATCCATCCAACCAACAAGCAGGCCGTCGGCAAAAGGCTGGCACTCTGGGCGCTGGCCGGAAACTACGGCAAGTCCCTGGTGGTCTCCGGCCCGCTTTATAAAGGTTTTGAGGTGGAAGGCTCCAGGGTTCGGGTATCATTTGACTACACGGGCCGGGGGCTGGCATCCCGGGACGGGGAGCCCCTGAACTGGTTTGAAATTGCCGGCCCTGACGGGGTGTTCAGGAAAGCCGACGCGGTCATCGCCGGCGGCCTGGTCGTGGTCTCGAGCCCCGAGGTGGACAACCCTTCCGCTGTGCGTTTCGGATGGCACGAGATGGCGATCCCCAACCTGGTGAACAGGGAGGGTCTGCCGGCTTCACCTTTCAGCACGGAACTGCTTCCCTAGCCCGTTTTGACCTGGAGGGGCAACGCCCTTCGGGAGTAAGGAAAAGAAAGCAATGAGAATCAGGCGAGCCGGAGTCTTCCTGATCCTGGTGATCCTTGCGGCAGCGGCGTCAGCCGGCTGTGGCGAAGGCTCTCCGGAATTCTTCATGGAGGCTCTCCCGGTCTGGGCCGAGGGCCGGGAAACTGAAATGAATGTCACCATGCTGTTCAGGGCTGAATTTGATGATCCGGGAGAGCAGGCCCTTCTCAAGCTGGCGGCCTCGACCATCTACAGGGCCAGGCTCAACGGTGAGTTCCTCTCGAGCGGGCCGGCCCGCGGCCCTCACGGGTTCTACCGGGTTGACGAAATCGAGCTCCCCCGGCTTCGTCCCGGTTCCGGGAATGTCCTGACCGTTGAAGTGGCCGGTTACAACTGCAACAGTTACGCGCTCCTCGACCAGCCCTCCTTTCTGCAGGCCGAGATATCCGCCGCCGGGCGGGTAGTGGCCGCCACTGGTCCGAGGGGATCTTCCTTCCAGGGGTTCATCCTTGAAAACAGGATCCGAAAGGTACAGCGCTTCAGCTTCCAGAGGCCCTTTACCGAGGCATACCGCTTTGACAGCCCGGAGCCTTCGCTGCTTCCGGCTGTTCTTGCCGCCTGCCCCGCCAGGGAACTGCTGCCGAGGGGGGTCCTCTATCCAACCTATACCGTAATGGAGCCCCGGGCATCAGCTGCCGCAGGAAGATTCGAGAAGATCAAGACCATTCATCCCATCACCAGGGACCGGTCACTGACCGGAATCGGCCCCGAACTGAAGGGCTTCCCTGAGAGGGAACTGGAGATATGCCCCATGGTGGAGCTGCAGAATTTCGACTCGGTGATAACCCGGGAAGGCCCCCTGGCGTGGGAATCCGGCTCCTCGGTCCGGCTGGCGGAGCCGGAATGGGAGATGGTTGATTTCGGTCGCAATGTGACTGGTTTCGTCGGCGCTGAGATTGAGTGTGAGGATCAGGCTGACGTGCGGCTGATGTTCGGGGAGGTGTTGACGGAAGGGGGGGACATAGACCCGCTCATGCAGGGGCAGGTAAGGGTGCTTACCTGGATGCTCGGCCCCGGGGTCTACCGGGTGGAGGCCATGGAACCCTACACCATGCGGTACCTGAAGGCCGCGAGCTTCAAGGGAACAGCCGAGGTCAGGGGCATCTATTTGAGGGAATTCGCCCATCCCGAGGTTGACCGCCTGGCAGGATTCCACGCCGGGGATGAGCGCCTGGACCTCATTTTCAGGGCCGGGGTGGAGACCTTCAGGCAGAATGCCCTCGATATCTTCATGGACTGCCCTTCCCGGGACCGGGCCGGCTGGCTCTGCGACAGTTTTTTTACGGCAAGGGCGGAGTATGCCCTGACAGGGCACACCAGGGTGGAGGATGCCTTTTTCCAGAACTACATGCTCCCTGAAACCTTTGCCAACCTGCCTGAGGGGATGGTCCCGATGTGCTATCCGGCCGATCACTACAACGGCAATTTTATTCCCAACTGGGCCCTCTGGTTCATCGCCCAGCTTGAGGAGTATGCCGGGAGAACGGGCCGGGAGGAAAGGATCGGGGAACTGGAGCCGAGAGTGATGGGGATCCTTAATTATCTCAGGGCTTTTGAAAACCAGGACGGGCTGCTCGAATCCCTGGACGGGTGGGTGTTTGTGGAATGGTCGCGAGCCAATGAATGGGTCCAGGATGTGAACTACCCGACCAACATGCAGTACGCGGCGGCCCTGGACACGGCTTCCAGGCTCTACGGGAAACCGGAACTGGCCGCCAGGGCGGAGCGGATCAGGGAGGTTATCAGGCGGCAGTCCTTTGACGGCGTCTTTTTTGTGGATAACGCCCTGAGAGACGATGCGGGAACCCTGGCTCCAACGGGAAACAAGAGCGAGGTGTGCCAGTATTTCGCCTTTTATTTCGGGATTGCCGACCGGGACTCATACCCTGATCTATGGGATAAACTGGAGAATGAATTTGGCCCGGACCGGGTTCGGAAGGGGGTCTTTCCGGAGGTTGCTCCGGCCAATTCGTTTATTGGGAACATGCTGAGGATGGAGCTGCTTTCTGAAGCCGGCCTGAACAGCCGGATCATGGAAGAGTCGGTTGAATACCTCCTGTACATGGCTGAGAGGACGGGAACCCTCTGGGAAAATGTTCATGCCAACGCCAGCACCAACCATGGATTCGCCTCCCATGTCTGCCATACCTTGTTCAGGGATGTCCTGGGCCTTTACCGGGTAGACAGGAAGAACCGGTCGATTGTGGTCCGCTTTGCGGATGTCCCCCTGGAAGCTTGTGAGGGGTATATGCCGACCCCGGAGGGAGAGGTCAGGCTGGCCTGGGAGAAGAAGGGGGGCCGGCTCGAGTACCGGCTCGATTTCCCGGATTCCTATTCGGTCGAGCTTGTTAATGATTCCGGCCTCCCCCTGGCAGAGCTGGGGGAATGA
>CAZOGT010000085.1:0-10560 GCA_964579015.1 uncultured Acidobacteriota bacterium
CACCACCTGTTGTGCTCCGCCAACGGTGTTGTTCCAGCTTCGGCCGTTAAAATTGTCCAGGGCTACGCCTCTCCACTTCATGTCGGCGGAAACGGAATCACGGCCTTCCTTAACTTCCACCCTCATCACGACCTCGCCGTTATTCAGCAGGTTCTCCATGTCACCCAGGCGGACTGTCGGCGAGAAGCCGATTGAGGATCCCTCTGGCTGCCCGAACATTCCCAGGGCTGTCCTCGGAATCACCAGGAATATGGGGATAGCCAGCATAACGATAAACAAAGTCATGATAATGGAAGTCTGGATACACTTCTTGAATGAAAACTCCATTTCCGGATTGATCCGGTAGGCTTCTCTCACTTCAAACAGGATCAGGGAGAGGACAAAAGTGAAGAGCACCGCCACGGCCGAAAGAATGAAAAAGGCCGAAATAGTGGACGTGGAGGAGATCAGCAGCAGGGAAAAGGAGAGCAGGAAAAGTGTGGAGTAGTCCCTGTTTTCCTCCCTGGTAAACACCTTGAGCAGAACCAGAGCCAGCATCAGCCTGATTACAGCCAGCACCAGGCGGGAAAAAATCAGAAGGTCAGCCAGGAAGAAGAGCAGTATCAGGCCCGTAGCCAGCCACTGGTATGATTTGCGGGTTTTCCGGGGCTTTCGGAACCATCCCCAGAAAAGCAGGGCCAGGAAGAGCAGGGCCACGGGTATGCCTACCGTTCCAGTCAGGAAAATTGACAGGAAGCCTGAACAGATCAGCGACAGGCAGGCGGTCTGAAAACACTTTTCAAAGTTCATAACTGCCTATAATCTACAATCTTTGATGTGTCCGGGTTCGAAGCAACTGCATCAGCCGAGAATTGTATCGAGCGCGGTGATATTTTCAGGGGATCAATCAGGTCAGCAGCGGACGGCTGCACCTCAGCCAGGTAATCCATCAGCAGAAAGTACTGAAAACGGTTGCCTGGAGGAATTGAAATAGCTTTTTCCCCTGAATAGAATGAAATCTCCTGACCTTTCTGGAAGTAAGCGTTGACCAGGGAAGCAACCAGGGAGACGGCCTTTTCAAATTTTTCCAGGTCTGATCTGGTCCTGCTCTTGAGATGCGTTGAGAAGACCAGCTGGAAGACCAGGTCCCTGGACTGCGAGAACTCCTTGACGATCAGCCTTCCGAGTTTTGCGGAAGCTTTCCAGTGGACAAACCTGGTGTCGTCACCATGACGGTAATCACGGAGATTGTGCAGCTCATCTCCGGACCCTTTTTTATTCAGGGCATCCTGGCCGAATAGAAAGGGAAACCGGTATTGGTACTCCTTGAGTTCAGCCAGAGCCGGATATACTTTCACCTTCCCTTCTGCCTGCAGCTCTTTGCCACGGGAAAAAAGCCCAAAGGGAAACGTGGTATTCACCCTGAATCCCTGCAGTGAATACACCCCCCTGCGGTTGAAGACACATTCGAATTTCACGGTTTTTTCCTTCCCGCACCTGATGAAGGGAAAATTAATTCCTGTTTCAGAGAATTCCATCGATACATCTTCGCCCAGGTCCCCGCTTACGTTTTTGAGTTCGAGCCCGAACGAGGGGAATAGCTTTTTCCGGTTTTCAAGGGTGGCCAGGAGCAGGCTCTGGTTCATGGCGTGAATGGCTTCAGGCAGCTGCAGCCTGACTCTGAGGCCGCTCAGCACCAGGTTGGAGACAGTCCCGGAAACCAGCAGGGCCCCCATCTGGAGGGACAGGATGATGATCAGCAGGTTGTTTCCGGTGTTGAACGCAGCCATGGAAATCAGGAGGAGGAGAAAAATAAACAGGATTCCCCTTTTTGTAATCCTGAAGTAGCGCAGCGGGTCCCAGTGGAGGGTGATAACCCTGCGGACCAGCTTGGGGACAAGGTTGACACTGGCAATCCCGGTCATCAGGAGGGCAAAAACCGACAGGGACGCAGCCAGGAAAAAATATCCGCTGTTGCGGGCAGCGGTACTGGTCAGGGCCACCGGAAGAGCCAGGATCAGCAACGCGGAACCCCAGAAAAAATCCCGGAACTGTTTTCGTAATTCTGTTTTGTTTGTAAAAAATTCCATGACTATCAGGACCTGGGACATCCGGCCGCAATCCTGCCTTGCGTCCATCCCGGTAGTGAGCTTTACGGTGACTTCTTACCCTATTATAAATCAAAAACTTCCGGGCGAGAAACAGAAGTTCCCGGCACACGCCGACGGGGCACCGATCTCCTTTTCGTGGACCGGTACGGAGAAGGCTGACACGTTTCATGATGCAGCGGGGCCTCAGGCGCAAGCATTGCCAGTGCGGCGGCTTAGCCACTTAGCCACCTGGCTGCGAAAGCCGGGGAGAAATGCGGGCTTAAACCGGGACTTCCACTGAATTGAGGAGGTCGTGGATGATCTCCCTGGCGTCTTCTCCCTGGCGATAGGGTGATGAGTAGTCAGGGCTGACCAGTACGCGGTGCGGAAACACTTTCAGGGCCAGGGATTTAATATCGTCAAGGTCGCAGTAATCCCGGCCCCTGACGATCGCCAGGGCCTGGGCTGACCGGAACAGAGCCCCTGCGCCCCTTGTGCTGACCCCCAGGGAAAGGTTCCTGCAGTTGCGGGTTGCTGTCACCAGGCTCATCAGGTAGTCCATCAGCACTTCTTCGATCCGTACCCTTGAGGCCATCTTCCTGGCAAGGAGTATTTCTTCAGACGAGATTGCCGGGGTAAGCTCATGGGCTGATCCGTATCCGATTCCTGATCTTAGAATTTCTTTTTCGTCCGCAACCGAAGGATAGCCCATGTTTGTTTTTATCAGAAAACGGTCCAATTGGGATTCGGGAAGAGGATTGGTTCCCACGTGCTCAATCGGATTCTGGGTGGCAACAACAATAAATGGTTCGGGCAGGGGGAATGTACGGTCATCGGCCGTAACACTCCCTTCGCTCATGGCTTCCAGGAGGGCGCTCTGGGTTTTGGGCGTGGCCCGGTTGATCTCATCCGCCAGGACAACGTTGGAGAAGATGGGCCCCCTGTGGAATTCAAATTTTCCACTGGCCTGGTTATACATTGAGATGCCTGTGAGGTCTGACGGGAGGAGGTCGCTGGTGAACTGGATTCGATTAAACTCACAGTCGAATGACCTGGCAAGCGCGTGGGCCAGGGTGGTCTTTCCGACTCCCGGAACATCCTCAATCAGCAGGTGACCGCCTGCCAGGAGCGTAACGATCGTGAGTTCAATCGCCTCGGGTTTTCCCTTGATAATCATTTCAATGGAATCCCTGAGCGCCGATATCTTTGCGTGAATTTCCTCGAAATTTTCCATCATCAGAAATAGGATAGCATGATTATTGAAAAACAGGATGGAGCCAGACCGCATTTCTCACCAGCCTGCTGCTGCGCCGCTAAAACCCGTAAGAAATGCGGGCTACATGTCAAAAAGGCCTGCAGCCCCGGGCTTGGGGGTGATGCCGAGATGTTCATAGGCTGATTTGGTGGCGATCCTTCCCCTTGGTGTCCTGTGAAGAAACCCCATCTGGATAAGATAAGGCTCGTAGATGTCTTCAATGGCGTCTTTTTCTTCGCTGATGGCCGCTGAGATGGTGCTCAGGCCGACCGGGCCGCCGTTGAATTTTTCAATTATTGTAACGAGGAGGCGCCTGTCTATGTCATCCAGGCCGTTTCTATCCACGTTCATAAGTTCAAGAGCCTCAGCGGCGATCTCCCTGGAAATGCAGCCCCTGCCGCGGACCTGGGCAAAGTCCCTCACCCTGCGAAGCAGGCGGTTGGCAATCCTGGGGGTTCCCCGGCTCCGCCTGGCGATTTCCTCAGCTCCCGATTTTTCCATCTCAACTCCCAGGATTCCGGAAGACCTTACCAGTATCCTGACCAGGTTGGGCTGATCATAAAAATCGAGCCGTTGAATGATGCCGAAACGGGAGCGAAGCGGAGAAGTGAGCAGCCCGGTCCTGGTGGTTGCTCCTACCAGGGTGAACCGGGGGATATCAATTTTGATTGAGCGTGCTCCGGCTCCTTCCCCGATTATAATGTCGATCTGGAAATCCTCCATTGCCGGGTAAAGGATTTCCTCCACCGCCGGGTGGAGGCGGTGGATTTCATCGATAAAGAGAACGTCGGCTTCGGAAATGTTGGTAAGGATTGCGGCAAGGTCCCCCCTTTTTTCAATGGCCGGGCCTGACGTGGACCTGAAGTTGCTCCCCATTTCGTTGGCTACGATCTGGGCCAGGGTTGTCTTGCCAAGCCCCGGGGGACCGTAAAGAAGCACATGGTCCAGTGCTTCATTCCTTTGCCTGGCTGCCTCAATGCCTATTGAAAGGTGCTCCCTGGCCTGCTGCTGTCCGACAAAGTCTCCGAGATGCCTGGGTCTGAGGCTGTTCTCAATCAGGAACTCCTCTTCCCGTTCACTCGGATCCATGATTCTTTCTTCGCTATTCATATTATTCAGCCGTTTTTCAGCCGGAGAGCTTTCTCAGCGCCTTTCTAAGTAAATCGTCGAATCTTTCCGGGTCATGTTCACGAATGATTTCAGCGACGGTTTTTTCTACCCGGTTTTTCTGGTAGCCCAGGTTAACAAGGGCTGATATCACATCTTCCTGCAGTGGGGAGATGCCTCGTCCCGCCTGCCCGAAATCCTCCGATATGGAGAGTGTCCTGACCTTGTCCTTCAGTTCCAGGATGATCCGTTCAGCCGTTTTTTTGCCAATGCCCGGGACTCCGGAGATCCTTCGTACATCCGCCCGGATAACAGCGTCTACAAATTCCGCTGCCGACAGGCCTGATAATAAACCAATTCCCGTTCTAGGGCCAATGCCGGAAACCTGGATTACCCGGGTGAAGATTGTTTTTTCATCTTCGGTCAGGAATCCGAAAAGAGTTATGGAGTCTTCCCTGACTACGGTGTGGATCCTCAGCGATGTTTCCGATCCTTCTTCACCGAGCTCGTAGTATGTGGACAAGGGAACCTGGACCTGATACCCGACTCCGCCTACATCGATGATGAGACCTTCGGTACTTTTGTGAATCAGTTTTCCAGACAGCCGAGCAAACATATTTTTATCCTCAAATTATAGGAAACCGGTACGCCATAAACGAACAGGGGCTGAACCGGAGTCTTCCGGAAGTCGCCAAATGATGCGGCGCATACATTCTCCCCGGCTTGATCAGTTGCGGAAAGGCGTGTCTCCTGCAAGGCCTGCGTACCTGGTGAGGAATAGGGCCCGGGCCTTTTTTGCCTGAGTGCGGTCTCTGGTCACCATTATTTGATATTGTAGCTTTTTTGGTCAGCCGGAGGGCACTATTGTAAGGGTCGCGGACTAATGCCGGAACCACCCAACTGTTATAATACAGCATTTAATCAGGCTCCCTTCTGAACCCGCGGGGAACTCCGGTTAAATAAATCCTGAAAATGACACGGGTTTATGGAGTAATAAGCTTTGGTTCTTGATGATAAATTTCATGACGAATGCGGTGTTTTCGGCATTTTTAACCACGAAGAAGCCTCCCGCCTGACCTACCTCGGGTTATACGGGCTGCAGCATCGCGGACAGGAATCCGCAGGCATAGTCAGCTCTGATGGAATTGAATTGTACCGGTCCCGCGGAATGGGCCATGTGGCTGACGTGTTCAATGCTTCGACCCTGGAGGCATTACGGGGCAGGAGCGCGATTGGGCATGTCCGCTATTCAACCACCGGAGAGAGCCTCCCTACCAATGTGCAGCCGATTGTATCCGAGTGCTGGAGAGGGCCCCTGGCACTGGCCCATAACGGAAACCTGGTCAATGCCGGTGACCTGAAAAGGGAGCTCGAATTGGACGGAGCCATTTTTCAGTCCACGTCCGATACCGAGGTGATTCTGCATCTTTTGGCCCGCTCCCCACTCCAGAGCCGTGATGAAGCCCTGGTGCAGGTGCTGAAACGGCTCCGGGGCGCATATTCGCTCCTGCTCCTTTCAGCCAAGGCACTCTATGCCATCAGGGACAGCTACGGGGTAAGGCCCCTCTGCCTGGGCAGGAGCGAAGACGGTTATGTTGTCGCTTCAGAGACCTGCGCCTTTGATTTGATTGAGGCTGAATATATCAGGGACATCCGCCCCGGTGAAATCTTGAAGATTGATGAAACAGGGCTGACTTCCATCATGATGAAATCCGATGTCAGGCCGGCCCAGTGCGTTTTTGAACTTGTCTATTTCAGCCGGCCTGACAGCCTGGTCTTTGAGCGGAGCGTTAATCTGATGCGCAGGGAAATGGGCCGCCAGCTGGCACGTGAAGCTCCGGTTGAGGCTGACCTTGTCACCCCCGTACCTGATTCCGGGGTGACCGCCGCCCTGGGCTACGCGGAAGAAGCGGGGATCCCATTTGATTTTGGCCTGATTAGAAACCACTATGTAGGGCGGACCTTTATCGAACCAAAACAGTCAATCCGGCATTTCGGAGTGAAGGTTAAGCTTAACCCGGTCAAGGGGATTCTGAAGGGGAAAAGAGTTGTCCTGGTTGACGACTCAATCGTGAGGGGAACAACCAGTAAAAAAATTGTTCAGATGGTAAGGGCGGCCGGGGCCAGCGAGGTCCATTTCAGGATCAGTTCGCCCCCCACAGTGGCCCCCTGTCTCTATGGAATAGATACTCCGACTTACGAGGAACTGATAGCCAACAACAAATCCCTCGATGAGATAAAAGAATTCACAACCGCGGACAGCCTTGAATACCTTTCACTCGAAGGCCTGCTATCCGCGGTCAATGCCCGGGGAGATTTTTGCAGCGCCTGCTTTGATAAAGAATATCCTATTCCATTAAAATCGGAGGTTGAGCAGGGCCGCCTGTTTGAGGATAATCGTAACGGCAGGAACGGAAAATCATCGGAGATCAATGAGATCTATAAATAGGCCTGGATCAGAGGACTTATGAGTGAAATTATAAAGGGCTCCCACAAGGGCCTCACGTACAGTGACAGCGGGGTATCCATCGAAAAAGCGGATCAGGCCAAGGCCAGGATCAGCAAGCTGGCTGCATCGACATTCAATTCATCAGTCATCAGCGGCATTGGTTCTTTTGGCGGACTCTTCAGGCCGGATCTGAGCGGGTACTCAGACCCTGTCCTGGTTTCAAGCGCCGACGGTGTCGGGACCAAGCTGAAGCTCGCTTTCATGACCGGCAGGCACAATACTGTGGGCCTGGACCTGGTCTCCCACTGCACTGATGATATCCTGGTGATGGGCGCCGAGCCGCTCTTCTTTCTTGATTACATTGCAACCGGCGTTCTTGAACCGTCGGTCGTCGGGGATATCGTGGAAGGCCTGGCCAGGGGATGCAGGGAAGCCGGCTGTGTACTTATCGGGGGAGAAACTGCAGAAATGCCGGACTTCTACCAGCCCGGTGAATATGACCTGGCAGGCTTTATTGTGGGAATAGCTGACCGCCGCAGGCTTCTTCAGCCCGATATGGTCAGGGAAGGTGATGTGCTGATTGGACTCCCTTCCACCGGCCTGCACACCAATGGGTATTCCCTGGCCCGGCGCCTTTTCTTTGAAGAATTGCAGATGAAAGCCGACACCTGGGTTGAGGAACTGGGAAAGAGCGTGGGAGAGGAGCTCCTGACCCCCCACAAAAATTATCTCCCTTCCATCAAGCCTCTCCTTTCCACCGGGTTTCTGCATGGGATGGCCCACATAACAGGGGGCGGAATTCCCGGAAACCTCAACCGGGTCCTTCCCGGTGAACTGGATGCGGTTGTGGACCGTTCATCCTGGAAGGTGCCGCCCATATTCGAGTTCATCCGGGAACATGGAGAGATCGAACTGACCGAAATGTTCAGGGCCTTCAATATGGGTATCGGGATGATCCTGATTGTCAGCAAATCAACTGAGGAACAGGTTCAGGCCATGCTCAGATCCAAGGGTGAGAGCCCGGTTGTCCTGGGTAAGGTGGTAAAGGGGTCAGGCAAGGTGGTCTTATCATGAAAAAAGTAGCAGTTTTGCTGAGTGGACGAGGATCCAATTTCATGGCATTGTCTGACGCGGTTGCCAGGGGCGACATTCCCGCCGAAATAGTTCTCGTCATTTCCAACATTGAGGGCGCAGTCGGACTGGAACATGCCCGGGAAAGGGGCTACAAAGCTATTTTCATCCCTTCCAGGGGGCGTGACAGGGAGGATTTTGACCGCGATGTGGTCAGCGAACTCGAGGCGGCTGAAGTTGATTTCGTCTGCCTCGCCGGATTCATGAGATTGCTCAGCAGCTATTTTGTTTCCCGCTTTCCCATGAGAATCCTCAATATTCATCCCGCGCTCCTCCCTTCATTTCCGGGTCTTGATGCCCAGAAACAGGCCCTGGAATGGGGAGTCAAGGTTTCAGGATGTACAGTCCATTTTGTGGACGAAAAACTGGACCATGGGCCGATAATCGTGCAGAGGCAGGTGCCGGTGCGGGATTCGGATACCGTGGACATGCTCTCAGCCAGGATCCTGGTACAGGAGCACCTGGCCTATCCAGAGGCCTTGAAAATCGTTTGCGAAGGCCGGCATTCCCTCAAGGGAAGGCGCCTGTTTATTGATCAATGACCGGTCTGCCGGTTGAAGAGCGCGGGCAGGTATCAGGGTCAGAGGCCGATGGTTTTCCTGGTGATGAAATCCAGCATACGGTCCGGCAGGACCCAGCGCAAAAACAGCATCAGTTTCGCGGATGCAGGAGTGATATACCTGGTTGCAGGTTTCCGGACCGTCGCCGCTTTTATGATTATCCCGGCCACCTGTTCCGGCGAGGCGGAGGCGAACGGGATGGAGAAGATCCGCTTGAAGGAGTCCGCGACAGCCCGGGCTTCCCCTGCATAGGCTCCGCTGCCTGAAGCTTTCAGCAGGTTGCTTTCCGAGATGGCCAGCCATCCGGTCCTGATCGGCCCGGGCTGGACGGATATGACATCAATCCCGTATGGTGAAACCTCGGTGCGCAGGCAGCTGTTGAAGCCCTCCAGGGCATGCTTGGAAGCATGGTACCAGGCTGCAAAAGGAGTATGAATGCGCCCGGCAATGGAGGAGATATTAATTATTCTTCCGTTCCTTTTTTCCCTCATCCCGGGCAGGACCGCCCTGGTGACCTCGGCGAGACCGAATAGATTGACCTCGAACTGACGGCGGCCTTCATCTACCGGAACATCCTCCACAGCTCCGTAAGAACCGTATCCGGCATTATTGATCAGGATGTCAATTCCCCCGGAGATCGAGAGGATTTCCTCAAGCCCGAGGTGAATTGAGGCACTGTCGGTGAGATCCATCCTCACGGGATGGACGCCCGAGGATTTTAATGATTCCATCTCCTCCATCCTCCTGGCTGCGGCATACACGTTGAAGCCCTCCTCTGCCAGCCTCCGGGCAGCGATCTTCCCGATGCCCGCAGAAGCCCCGGTAATGAGGACACTCTTTACCCCTGCATTGTTCCCGCTCATTGTTGATTCTCTCCCGGTTAGGATTTCTTTGCCTGTAATGCTCCAGCTATTCAGTACCTTCAACCTGTTTTAACTCTTCCGACCTGTCTATGGTAAGGTCAAGACCGGACATTCCGCGGCCGCTCTTATCCAGTTCGACAGTCAGCCTGGTCAGGCTGTCAATCTCGCAGGAACCATTTTTTAACTCCAGCTGCAGCACATGGCCTCCGGACGATCTGTCATCCGAGATGTAGTGGAGATGCCATCCCGGGACATTAAGGCCCTTAATGTAGGGTGGAAGCCTGAAGCCTACGATTGTGCCTGAACTGCCGAACGTTTCAAATTCAGGCTGGGTCCTGGTTATTTCAGCCAGGGGCGGATAGGGCTTGTCCTGTGGCGGCACGGAGCGGGTCCGGACATAGTCGAAATCCCCCCTGATCCTGACCGCGTAAATCCCGTTGTTGTTTTTGCAGAAACCGTCAAGGGCCTCTGTCAGTCCGCCCAGGGAAGCTGCCGGCTGGAGCTCCTCGGAAAATTCGGGCCTGAATTCACAAACGGAGGCAAACGGAGTCGTTTCCTGTCCGTCCACACGGACCATCGTCCCGTCGGAACGGGCCTTCCAGAACTCGTCATCAAGGAATATCATCTCTCCGTCCAGGCGGTCGAAGGTGCCGATGCCCAGGTTTCCGGCCCTGTCCAGTTCAGTGAGCTCCACAAACCCGTCATAGGCTCCTGCCAGCAGGGCGTCGATGGTTGAATACTGGGTTACGGCATCTGCCGGGGGGGAGCATCCGGACATGACTGCCGCATGAATCAGCAGCAGAAAAAGGAGCGATGTTCCCGGCACGTTCAATTTTTTCATTGGCTTATGTCTTTGTCGGATGCCTAACCTTAACATAAAAAAAAGAGGGAAAGAAACGATCAAAGCTGCTATGGCGGCAGTCCGGACTGGAGCCGGGTTGCGGAATTCAAAAATATAAATTCAGGATTATGCGCGGCGGGCCTTCCGGCAGGTTTTTTTGGCCCGTTCTTGATATCAAATAAAAAATCCGGGTATAATCCAACATTCAAATCGGGGCCTATAGCTCAGCTTGGTTAGAGCGCACGCCTGATAAGCGTGAGGTCGGTGGTTCAAGTCCACCTAGGC
>CAZOGT010000086.1:0-312 GCA_964579015.1 uncultured Acidobacteriota bacterium
AGCCATGCCGTCCCTCCGGGACTGATGCCGTTGCCGCCTGCCGGCGGGGTTTATTTCAATGCGGGCCCGGGGATCGCGCCCGGGAGACAATTAACGGCGCCGCCAGGCGCCATCCTCAATGAGGGCCGGAGGCGTGGCAGGACTTAACCCAGGTAAACGCGCCAGGGTCGCCTCAATTGGGATTTGAGATTTGGCGTTTGGGATTTCCCGGCGCCCCTGAGCGCAGCGAAGGGGGAGCCATGCCGTCCCTCCGGGACTGATGCGGCGGGATATTCAACGCCGGCGGCGTGGCAGACAGGGCCGGAGGCCCGG
>CAZOGT010000086.1:322-10468 GCA_964579015.1 uncultured Acidobacteriota bacterium
GGCGTTTGGAATTTCCCCCTGAGCGCAGCGAAGGGGGCAGGGCTCTGTAGATCGTTTCCCCGGATGATCCGGCGGCCGCTCCCGCGATTCCGGCTGCCAGGGCCCCGATTCCCGCCCCTGCTCCTGCCGAGAGGAGGTGCCCGGTGGGTGTAAAATCGTCGAAGGCCGCCGCACTGATGACTGCTCCCGCGACCGCGCCGCCAACCGCTCCCCAGATTGACCATTCCCTGGCATACTGTCCCGTCTTCGGGAGGATTATTTCACTGACCCGGTCCATTTTAAATTGAATCCGGTTGTGATCACTGTCGGTACAGATCAGGAATCCCTGGTCCGTAAGGGAGATAAACACCCCTTCCCCGGAACCATCATCGTATCCAACCCAGACCCGGTCCCCCGCCATCCTGAAGTCGTCAATCTTCACCGCGGCCATCGATTCATCAACTATTGAATGGTACCGGCATTCCAGCCTGTACCCGTCCCTGGCATGGACAATGATTGCTGTACCCGGTTCCAGGGAAGCCACCTTCTGCCAGCGACCAGGTACCGGGTTCCCAAATGCCGTGAGGGATTGACAAAAAACGAGTAACCCCGCAACCAGGGCCGCCACCGGCCAGGCTGTTGGCTTTCTCAAAAAAGGTGTCTTTATCATGGTTTGTCTCTTTAAGGGCCTTTATTACCAGCACCGGCATCACGCACCGGCCTCCCGGGAAATGCCGTCTAGCCAGCATACCCCTCTAAAGAAGACGATGTAAACATGGAAGTATTTCATTCCGATATTGTCTCGCGCACATCCTGCCAGGTTGGCAGCCGGTGTGAAATATTTTCATATCTGCTTGATATCAGGGGGGTAAGAAAGTACATTTGCCATGATTCACCGTATTCATCAGCAGCTGCCCCGTAGGGCCTTTAACAAATTGAATTGCTGGAGTTGTCATCATGAAAACAATTGGTCTGTCTTTCTCCCTTGTTTTACTTATGCTCCCACTCACTGTTGTTGCGGAAGAAACCTCTAAGATCCAGGCTTTGCCTGATAATGATGAACGGCCGTTGAGGTTCGGCATCGGCATTGATTTTTTCACAATGGACCAGCCTTATTCCATAAATTCACTGGCCTTTTCTCTTCCAGGCATGGATCTCCCGGGTGTAAACACCTCCGCTGTCGGAGTTGAAAATGACATCCAGCACATGGACATCAAGCTTGACGCGTGGGCGCTGCCTTTTCTCAACCTGTTTGCGGTCCTGGGAAAGGTGGACGGTACGACAACCGTCGATTTGAGCTCAGCCGGCCTGCCGCTTCCCATATCAACCATCAGCATCGACATTGACGGCACAGTCTATGGCGGCGGAGCGACTCTTGCCCTCGCCCACAGCCGTTACTTCGGTTCGCTGACAACCGCGTTGACCAATACCAGCCTGAAGGGGGATTTTGATTCTTCCCTGAAAACGGTCTCCCTCCAGCCCCGGGCCGGAGTATTCTTCAGGAAAGCCCAGTTGTGGCTGGGCGGACTCTACCTGAAAACCGATGAGAAGCATGCAGGATCAATTCCGCTGGCGCTGGGCGGTCCGGCTCCGACTCCGGTCAGCTTTGATGTCACCCTGAAAGATAAAGAGGGGATCTCGCCGATGCTGGGCGGAAGCTACCACATCAATAAGCACTTCAACCTGACCTTTGAGGCCGGATTCGGCGAAAGGCGCCCCATTCTCGCCAATCTCACCTACAGGATACGCTGAGATCTGGTCGGCCGGGTCCTGAAACCTGAACATCCCGCACTTTTCACCGAATTCCGGTCCGGATTGTGGTGAAATAGACAGAAATATTCATCGAAAGGACAGTGCGGACAATGGCTCTTCGCCAGGGCACTACAGCTTTATTCCACCGGGAGGAAAGCCTCCATCCTGAAAACTCCCTGGAGTGGTGGTACGTTCACGGGTGGCTCGACGGGCAGGGCTTCAGGGAAAGGCCGTTCATGGCCGCTTTCTTCAGGCACAACCTCTCCGGCAGGGGTGACGCCTACTCGTTTTTAATGTCCATCCAGGCGAGAAATGTTGAAAAATTTCATACAAAAAGCTGGATCACCCCTTCGCTGGTTTCCCAGACCAGGATGAAAGCCGAAACCCTCAGGTCGCTCAACCTGGATGGAATATTCATTGACTCCTTCCTCCGTGAATTTGAAGAAAGGGTAGCCCCGCGGGAAGTGACCCTGGTTGAGGAGGGGCCGGAGATCCAGGCATCCCTTTTCTCTGTCACCTGGCGGGATTACCGGTTTGAGCAGTCTCCCCAAGGATTTACTCTCTGCTTTCAGGACCCGGATACCCTCCTTCACTTCAGCCTGCGGCTGCAGGCCCTGAAGGAGCCCGTGGATTTGAAAAAGGAGTTCTATACGGACCCCTCACCCCTGGAGATGGACTACATCTGCTACCCGAGGCTGGCGATAAGCGGGGAAGCGGGAGGCGAGGCTGTCACCGGGACCGCCTGGCTGGACCACCAGTGGGGAGAGCACAAATGGTTCATCCGGAAAGAAGCATCAGGAAAGTCCCTGGGTTGGGAATTCTTCGGGTTCTGCCTGGATGATTTGACTGAAATCGCCATGTTGATCCACAGAGACTCGGAAACCGGAAGGGTCCTCGATCAGTCCATAATGAAAAACGATGGAAACGGCCGGGTGGAATCCACTTCCAGGTTCTCGGCCCGCCCGTCCCGTTACTGGGAAAGCCCGGCCACCGCGGTCCGGCATCCCCTGGAGTGGGACGTGGACGTCCCGGAATGGGGCCTCCGGTTCAGGTTTCGCCCCGGGCATGACAGCCAGGAGATTCCGGTCTTCGGGCTGCAGCGGGCTATCTGGCAGGGAGCGGGTTTTGTGGATGGAAGCCTGCAGGGGCGCGCCTTCCAGGCTGCAGCCCGGGCAGAGCTGCAGGGTTACGGGTTCATCCACAATCCCAGGCAATATTTGAATACCATGGCGGACCGAGTTGACAGGCACATCGCTGACTTTCTTCCCAGGGAATTCAGCAGGGAAAGGCTGGAATCCTTCCTGGGCGAGAGCGCGCGGGACTATGAGCCCGCAAACTACCGGGAGATGCTGGCCGGCCCGGTCTGGGAGCTCCTGTCGCGCCAGGGAAAGCGCTGGCGACCCATTTTCGCCATCCTGCTCCTGGATGCCCTCGGCACTCCCCCCGGGCCCTACGAGGCGCTGGTCTCCACCCTGGCTGAACTCTCCCACTCCGGGTCTCTGATCATAGATGACATCCAGGACGCGTCCGCCCTGAGGAGAGGCAGGGAAAGCATCCATATCCTTTACGGCCAGGATGTAGCCATCAGCGCGGCCAATACGCTCTACTTCCTCTGCTCCCACCTCCTGTTCGGGCATCCTGCCCTCACGAGGGACCAGCAGCTGGATATCCATGAAGTGGTGATGAGGCAGTTCACCAGGGCCCACTTCGGACAGGCCCAGGACCTGTACTGGTCCAGGAACCTTGACGGGGAGCGCCTCGAAGCGTGGCTTGACGCATCCCCGGAGGAGAGAATCCTGCAGATGTATGCGCTGAAGACCGCCGCGCCCCTGCAGGGACTGGCAGCCGCGGCTTCGATAATCCACGGGGCGGACACCAGGACCAAAGCCGCCTGCGTCGAGTACGCGCGTTCCCTGGGTGTGGCCTTTCAGATTATTGACGATATCCATAATTTCAGCCGCTCTCCGAAGTGGCGCAAGGAACCGGCCGAAGACATCTCCGAGGGGAAAATGACCTATGTCATATACAAGGCCCTGGCCGGCCTGGAGGGCAGACAAACCCGTCGCCTGAAGGAGATCCTCTCCTCACCGGAATTGCGCTCCCGTCCTGAATGCAAAAACGAGGCTGCTGACCTTGTCAGGGATTCAGGCGTCTTTTCATCCTGCCGTGCGGAGGCCATTGCCATGGTTGACTCCGCCTGGGAGAATCTTTCCCGGCGCCTCGAGCCCTCTTATGCGAAAATCCTGTTGAGGACGATCAACGGGAAGCTGATCCGGACCGACATCAGGGAAATGGAACAATACATGTTGAAGTGAGGGAGGATGGATGAGAGGCGCGTCTCTTCTTTTCGGCAGGCTGGGAGTCTTTTCATTTCGCCATGCCTGGGCGATTCTGGCTATAGGCCTGATGCTCTGCCTTGGACTGGCCGTTTTCCTGAAGGATCTGCGGTTTGATTCAGTATCGACGATTCTTTCCGTCGATGACCCCGAAATGGACGCCAACGCCCGGTCACTCGAGATGTTCGGGGACAGCGGAGCGCTCATTATCCGCATGGAGCCGGGCGGGGCACCCCTTTCCTCCCTGGATGGATGGACAGAAGCGGTCATTGCCGAGCTTCGTTCCTGGGAGGATATCCGGTACGTGGAATCGAGCCCCGTTGATTTCAGCGATGTCCCGGCTGCCGCGGCCTTTGTGCGCGCGGCTGTCCTGAACTCAGGGCAGTCAGCACTTGAAGCACTGGCCGGAAGATTTGAGGAAGGCGGCATGGAAAGGGAACTTAGAAGTCACAGGAAGCTGCTCCTGGCCGCTCCCGGAGCCGGACTCCCGGCCGGCCTGGCTTCCGACCCGCTCAACCTCCGCGAAGTGCTGGCACCGCACCTGGAAACAGCTCGGGGCAACATGACACTGGCCGGTTCCGGAGCCTACCTGGACGCGGAAAACGGGAGGTCCCGCATCCTCCTGGTTCACCCGGAAGGCCTTTCCGAGGACATCAACTTCAGTCAACACCTGGTGGCAAGAATCAAAACGATGATGGAAGAGACCAGGATATCCTCTCCCGCGCCACCCGGGGCCGGTTTCGGACTTACCGGAAAATTCGCCCAGTCCGCCGAGGCCTCCAGGATTGTCGTCGAAGACATGCGCATTCTTTCTCTTGCCGCCTCCCTGCTGATCTTTCTCCTGATCTGGTCGGTTTTCCGGAGGACAAGGGCTGTATTTATCGCCTTTATCCCGCTGGCCCTCTCCCTGGCCGCTTCATTTTGGCTCGCGCTTCTCTTCTTCAACCCCCTCTCCCTGATCGCCATGGCTTTTGCCGCCATTATCCTGGGACTGGGTGTTGATATCGTCCTGCACTGCACGGGCCGGGTTTTCCAGCTTTTCCCCGAATCAGGATCCCTGGAGGAAGCAGTGAGGCTGACGATGGAAGACTGCGGGCCGCCCGTTGCCATAGGGGTCACGACCACTGCATCCGCTTTTTTCTGCCTGTTTTTCGCCAGGTTCGAGGCCCTCTCCCAGTTTGGACTGCTGGCCTCCGGAAGCCTGATGATCACCCTTGCCGTAACCCTGGTCGCGTTCCCGGCAGCGGTACGGCTCCTTTTTCCCGTGAATTCCGCCCGGCTTTATCCGAGGTTCCAGGATATTCCGGCTAAAATCTTCTCGTTCTCAGCCCGGCGGCCCATCATCGCCCTGGCGGCCGGGCTGATCATCCTGGGCCTGAGCCTTCCGGCGGCACGGGAATTCCGCTTTGAAATGGACCTGTTCAAGGGCCTCCCTGACAGCATGCCCTCCCTGGCAGCGGCCGATGAGATAGCCCATGATTTCGGCACATCGCTGGTTATCAACAGCCAGGTGTTCATTGAAGGCCCGTCGCTCAATGAAGCAATGGCCGCCCAGCAGGAGATAGACCGGAAACTGGAGGAACTAGCCAGAGAGGAAAAAATCGCCGGATTCCAGTCCCCGTCACTCTTTCTTCCCTATCCGGAAAGCCTGCATCAGAACAGGGCGGACCTGGCGCGGCTCGGATCTCTCATCAGGGAAAGGAGGGAGGATTTCTTCTCCCTCCTGGCAAAATTGAAGATCCGGTCATCTTCCCAGTCGGAGACCTATTACGACGTCCTGGAGGAGGCCTTTCCGCCGGGAGGGATTCCCTCGCTGGATGCCCTCGCGATCCACCCGGATCCCCGGCTTGAAAGGCACCTGAATAGAGCGGACGGAGTCATCCTCCAGACTTATGTCTGGCCTGCCGGCAATGACCGGGACCTCCAGGAGGCCTGGGATGTCTCAACGGAATTCTCCGGGTTCAGCCCGTCTGGTGCGAGCCTGGTGAGGGTTACGGGAGCCCTCCAGTTCTACGAAAAGCTCAACAGCATGCTGCGCTCTGAATTTTTCAGGGTCAGCCTGATAAGCCTGGCTTCCATCCTGCTCCTCTCCTCTGTCTTTTTCAGGCATCTCCCCACCATCCTCCTCTCCCTGGTCCCCCTGCTGGGCGCGATTCCGTTCACCTTCGCGGCGCTGGCCCTCTTCGGGCTGTCGTTCACCCCGGCGGGAATCGGGATCACCGCCATGGTACTGGGCATCGGGATCGATGACTCGGTCCATATCCTGGTGCGCATGCGGAACAGGCCCCTCTCCCATCTCAGTAAAGTCATCCGGGAGATCGGGCCGATTCTCTTCCTGACAACGATCTCCACCATGTTGGGATTCGGGGCCCTCTTGCTTTCCCGCCTCTACTCCATCCGCTCCATGGGGCTCGCCGTTGCCCTCGGGGTGTTCGCCTGCCTGTTCTATACCATCCTCTTTATCCCATCGCTGCTGAAACTGATTACCAGAAAAAGAATCACTCCCCCGAAGCACCAGCTGATAATGCTTCTGGCGATTGCCTCGGTCAACGGGCCCGGCTCCGCCGGCCCCGCTGTACAGCAATCTAAGCTGGATCGAATCCTCGAGAGCCTCGAAGATACATTCAACACCACTGAAGCCTTTTCGCACGACTTTGAACAGACCAGGTACCTGCGGCAGCTGACCGAACCCATGACATTCACGGGGACAATGGTCTTCCGCAAGCCCCATTTCCTCCGGATGGAAATGCGGGGCGAGGAGAACATGAATATTTACGTCAACGGAGAGCATGTCTGGCTGGAAGACCTCGATTTCGGCGAAGTGGAACAGTTTGATTTTGCAGAGGCCGGGTCCGAATCGTCCCTGGCCGGAATCCTGCCCCCTCTGTTTCTCAATGGAATCGGTGAGATAAAGGAGAGGTTCCAGGTCCGCCTGGACGAGGCCATGGGCCAGGACGTAATTGCAATGGTTCCCCGGAAAGGCTACGAGTCTCCCTTTACGAGCATCCGCTTCGCCGTGGGCAGCTTCAGCCGGATCCTCTGGATGAGGATCGATTACGCCAACGGAAACTGGACCCATACCCGTTTCAGCGGCTGGAAGAACCTGCCTGAAATCTCGGAACACTACTTCCGGTACCGGGGAGAAAACTGAGACCAGTCGCCCACACAGGCGCACCCCATCAGGTCAGAAGGGGCCCGTGCCCGGTATCAGGGCTGCTCCGCCAGCAGCTTTTTTATCCTGTATAAAAATATTCCCCCCAGGAGAAAATAGATTTCCGTGATTCCGAAAAGTCCGAAATATCCGAGGTTTTCCTGGATGCGGTTCAAGGGGTCAAGCAGCAGGGCGCCGGAGATCGAGGCAAGGGCCTGGGCAAGAAACGTACTTGAGGTGATTATCGCCATGATCCGCCCTGACATCCGGGGATGGGGGATCAGCTTCACGGTCAGGGAGAGCCCGGCGGATATGATTCCGGCGAATCCGGCACCGTAAAGGACCATGCACGGCACATTGATCGCGGGGTAGTCAGGTCCGAACAGGAAGAAGACCGCGGTTACTGAAGCCAGGGTTGCCCCTGAAACAAAAATGACCGGGATTTCTCCCTTCAGTTTCATCATTTTCCCGGCAGGGGCCGAGGAAATGATCGCGCCCACAATGGACCAGAAGTAGAGGAGGGATGCTGTCTTCCTGGTTTCAGCCGCGTCCAGGTAGTCAAGTACCACGAAAACCAGGAAGGTGGCGATGATCAGGACCCCGGAGAGGAGAAAAAACCTGGCCATGATCAGGCAGCGCAGGCTTTTCGGGATCTCAAGGCTGACGCGCCCGGGGTTTATTCCCCTGATCATGGGAGCCCTTCTTCCGGGCCGGTAAAAGACCATGGAAAACCCTGCCATGCCCAACAGCACGATGATTATGGAAACAGCTCCCAGCCCCGAAGAGAGCCTCAACCCGAAGAGAGAACTCAATTCAGGCATAAACCCGAAGGATAGGGCACCCAAACCGGTTCCGAGGAAGTGCCAGAAGGTTATCCCGGCGGTGTAATGACCCCTGTCCGGAAGTTCCGGCCGGTCCGTCAGCACTGATAAATGGGACGCTTCGCAGAAAGAGCGGGAAATGATGAGGATGGAAAACGATACTACCAGGAAGCTGTAATTTTCAGTGAAGGCGATCAGGGCAAGGGCCGGGAGGGAGAGGGCAAGGCCGTAGAGGGGATAGCTCGCTCCCTGCCGGGTCCTGCTTTCCCGGTCCCTGTAAACACCGAAGGCATAGAGTATCCCAACGCTCAGGAGCGCGGCTCCCCCGGTTACCAGGCCCAGATGGAGTCCCTTGACGTGTTCGCCTGCTTTCTCTACCACCACCAGGGGCAGAGTCAGCGTCACCAGCGCGGTGTAGAAGAACATGGTGGCGAACCTGGGCATTCCAAAAAGGATGGGGTTCGGTTTTTCCGGGGAAAAAGGAGAGCGCATGATCAGTAGTACTTTATGACGGCCAGCAGGTAATAGTAAAAAAGGCCCATGGTGATCAGCTGGGAATCCAACCTGTCGATCAGGCCGCCCATGGGGCCGAGCATGCAGCTGAAATCCTTGCGGCCATGGAGTCTTTTGATCTTCGACCCGAACAGATCTCCCGAAGTCCCCGCCACGGTAATCAGCATTCCCGCCAGGGCCACCTGGAGAAAATTCAGTTCCGGGACAGCGAACCAGAAAAGATAGGCGGCCAGGACCGCACTGAAAAATCCTCCCAGGTAGCCCGCAAATGTCTTGTTGGGGCTCAGACTCGGGAACGGACGGTACCGGCCCACCATCTTCCCGATGACAAAAGCCATGATGTCAAAAAGCGCAACTACCGAAAAAACGAAGAGGGCCAGCCGGAAACTTCCCAGGCTGTTAAGGTAGATCCAGTAGGAAAAACAGATCCCGAGGAGAAAAGCGAAAACAGGCAGGTTCCACCAGCGTTCCCTGTTCCAGGTTTTCAATACATAGATGAAGGCAGCCACGGCGGCCAGGGCCGGAATGACCAGCCATGAAGAATACCCAAACAGCTGGGCGACTATCAGCCAGGGCACGGCAAGGATCAGGGATACCAGATGGTGCCTGAATCCGGCGGCTTCGGTTACCCTGGCCAACTCATAATAACAGGCCAGAAAACAGAGCGACACAAGCACAAAAAAGCTCCATTTGCCAAAATACAAGGCCGAGATGAAGAGGGGAATAATCACGAACCAGACTGCCAGCCTCGGGAAAAAACGGTGCTTTTTGAGAATTCTTAAGAATAATGACCCGGCAGCGGATACCGAAAGGAAGATTCCCCATAAGAGTGCCGCAGGTACAGCGATGCTATTTATCTCCATGTCTATTCTATTTCATCCCTATCAATAGAGGCTTTGATTCCAAGAAAGAACCGTTTCCCAAGACTGAACAGGGTGACAGTCATGACCGCACCCATAAATATATCAGTAAAACTCATTTTTGACCCTGCTATTTCCAGGGACAGGCCGGGAAAAATACCGGCAAGCAGGGAAAAGAGGATAAACCCCACAAAGAATTCAGCCTTGCCGGTCCCCTCGTACGACCTTTTCCCGAGCGTGGCCTCGATCTGGGTCCCAAGGTAACTGTTGAGCAGGACCAGGATGGCCAGGGAGAAGCCGAGAACCATGTTTGCCCCGCTGGAAAATGTAAGGCCCACCAGAATCGCGATGTCCACCAGGCGGTCGCAAAAATGGTCAAGGAAATCTCCCATTTTGCTTGTCTTTCCGTACATGCGGGCAACAATTCCGTCGAGGCTGTCCGCCGTCCCGGAGACCATCAGGAAGACTCCGCCCAGGATGTAGAACCAGGGGCTGATGTGGGAGCCGACGTAGGAAAGGCCGGCCAGGATCCCCGCGCCCAGGGAAATCATGGTGAAGACGGTCGGGTTGACCATTTCCATGTGTCGGGCCGCGGGAGTGAACATGGTGATAAAGAAGTTTCTCATTAACGGAATATCAGTGACCGAAGATGTTATTTTTGCACCCCTGGAATCTTATGCTGATTTTAACCGAATATCAGGGGGATGAATACAGGAAAGGAAAAAATTTCCGCT